>JAYFPL010000070.1:0-30277 GCA_034927775.1 Anaerovorax sp.
CATGAATGCCATACCAGCGCCACCCAATACTTGCGCTTTCTGAAAGAAAGGAAAGGCTTTTCGTCGATCCATACCACGAAACAAAAATTCAACTAATTTAACCAAAATCCATCCCAAACTGAATCCCAGTATAGTAGATAACAGTAAGCCATAAATGACCTTCATCCATTCAGCAATATGTATACCGGCCATCCCACCTTGAAGTGCAATCGCCGCACCGGAAATTCCGGCAATTAATGCATGACTTTCACTTGTAGGAATACCAAAAAACCAAGCAGCAACTGCCCAAACAACAATGGCAAACAGTGCTGCACATAAAGCTACGGTTGCACTTTCGGTATTTCCTCCAAATTCAACCATGTTATATATGGTTTCAGCTACAGTTGCATTCACCATCGTCATAAATAAAACACCTAAAAAATTAAAGACCGCAGCCATAATAATGGCTGAACGAGGTTTGATAGAATGCGTAGAAATACAAGTTGCGATTGCATTTGGAGCATCCGTCCACCCATTTAGCATTACAACACACAAAGTTAAAAGCACCGTAATAAATAGCGTCGGGCTTTGAAACAATTGCTGCAAAAACTCATTTAAAGATATAGTCATGTTCTTTCTCCTATTAATGGTCAAAACCTCTAGGCAAAACAAACTTCTTCGAAGAATTGGAGGCTTTTTCATAAAGCCATAAGATTTTTTTATATAATTGACTTAGACTTTGGTTATAAATGGTAACAACCCATGGTCTGGAAAAGATCCATATGGTTGCGATTGCACAAAGCAGCAAACAGAAATATGAATATGCATTCTGCTGTCCAAAAACCTGCGTCGCTTTGATCTCGTAACGTATAATAATATGTAATACAAAAACCGTCATCGTTCCCTGACCAACTGAGCTTAAAATCGTCTTTGTACGTGGAATCAAAGCTATAAAAACAATAATCCAAGCGAGTGCAATCAACATTAAACCACCACGCTCAAGCAATCCTTGCATTGCAGTAAGTCCCTCACATGCATAAGGTCTCTTAAATAAGATGGAATTCCATCCAATCCTCGTATAAGCGATTATACCGCCAAATGCAGGAAGAATCATAAGCAGCGGGATGGTAACTATTTTGGGAATTTGTCTTATTTTTTCTATATGCTCTGAGGTACAAAGGTAGCCTCCTATAAAAAAAGGTAAAAATCCAAATACTCTGCCTAAACTTAAGTTCTCATTTAAGAATGGTACAAAACCGGAAAGCAATGATAATATTACGCTTATCGGTAATAGAAACGGAACCTTTGCAACATCCTTAATAAAGTATCGATAGAAAAACAGCACAAGTAAATACCATAGAGCCATGGAAGGCTCTGTAAAATGTAATTTAGAATGATCCCATCCAAAAATTAACACCCGTATAAAATACATAACGACCGTTAAAATCAAATAAGGATATAAAAAACTTTCAATTGCAGTCGCTTTGCATTTTTCTACCTTCTTAGAAAAGTATCCAGATACAAACAGGAATACTTGCATGATAAAGCAGAAAAGAGTAGCATAAATGGCACTGCCCCATGTTTCAAGTTCAAACGTTGTAGCACGCAAAAAATGTGCATAGACAACACAAAAAATTAAAACTCCTTTTATATTATCAAATAGAAAATCACGTTCTTTTCTATGTTCCATAAAAAACAACCTCCCATTACTTTTTCCAACAGCTATTCATTATACCTCTTCCATGTGAAAAAGCAACGGGCATTTTGTCAAATTGATAACCTTCTTATGTTTTTTCAAATTGGTACTTTATAGTTGATATTTCAATTTATAATTGATCCTTCAAGGTATGTAACTTATCTTTTAATCGTCTGCTTCCTCTGCTAAAACCTGATACAAAGCAGTAGCGAGCTGATCTCCGCAAGAGGTAGGACGGCCACTGCAAGAAATGCCTTTGCAGCATTTTATTACCTCTTCTGCCTTCATGCCCTCCACTAATTTGCCTATCGCTTTTAAATTTCCATCACATCCACCTGTAAATTTCACATTTTTAACAACACCATCTTCCAGTGAAAATTCGATTAGTTTGGAACAAGTTCCATCTGTCTTATAAGAATAATTCATTTTCTTTCTCCTAGTTAAATAATTTATTAGCTGCATTTATCAGTTGCAGTCGTTCTTTCTTTTCTAATACAGTCCCCTCCGGCAACAAGATTAAAACACCATCTTCATCCAAATAATCTCTGCCAAAGATTTCTTGATAAAATTCACCTGCAGCATAGGCTCTCCCTTGTACCAAGGTCGTTTTCTGGTTTAAAACTTTATGAGTTCCTCCACGCGTCAAAGCATTACTTCCGATTCTGTTCGTATACATCTTTCCTTTATCTGTAATTCGCATCGTTTTCGTATTATCCATGAAAACCGATGTTGCACCCAGTTTTGTCCCGATCGTCGCCAAATGCACCATAGTATTGCCATATTCATCAGCATAAGCTACCTGCAATTGCTTTCCGTTTCGATAAAAATCAGGTTTGCCGTAAACAAAATACATACTGCTTCCTGCTTTTGATATAATTGAGTTCTCTAATACTTCTTGAACCTTTCTTGATTCTTTTTGTGCTGCAGATTCAAAATCAGGTGTAACCACCCATTCATCCAACAAGTATTCATTTGTCTCATTTACTACCTGGCAAGGCCCTTTATCGACCCATATGTAATATGTAAGCTTTGCAATCTGCTTCGAAGAAGAGTCCTTTACAATCGCCGTCAACTCATGTTTTCCAGGAGATAGCAAATCCTTATCAAGGCACAATTCTGCGCCTACCGGAGCTTCACCCAAACTTTTATTTTCACTGCTGTATTGAACTTTATCCCCGAGATTAGACTTTGTTCCTTTCACCTTTAAGCGAATTTCGTTTTCATAGAACTCATAGTCCAAACGTTTTCCGGAATTCCCAGTTCCGGTCTTGACTAAATAATAGCCTCCTGCCTGCATGCTCTCCCAATCAGCTGGAATTAAATCATCCGTATAAATACCGAATGCTCCTTTTTGCTTCGCATCCTGCATTTGTTCCACATCGTTAATCGTATGCATATACACCACGATTCCATAGCTTTGTAATTCCTTTGCAATGGTTTGATTTCGAAGTTCTTCGCTCATTGTTACAGCATAAATGCCATTATCCTTTACAAAACGAATAATCTTAGCAACATTTATACTCTGCATTTTATACAGTGTAAGAATGATTTGCTTGTACCCTAATGCTTTGACTGCTTTTAATTCTTCAAAACGATAAATTTGCGCAATGATTTGATTTTTACAATCCGGATATTTCTGTGCAATAAGAGTAAGCAGCTTAATGTTGTCTTCCTTCGTATCGGTAATGATTCGAACCTCTGGATGCTCCTTTAATAAAGCTGCAAGTTTTTCAAACGTCATTGGTTCAAATTTATCAAATATCTTTGCTTTTTCAAATTGTTCTAAAGTAAGCTTATTATTGGATGCAAGACCTAACATATCCTTGCTGGTATAATCCCAATCATGAAGCATTACCACTTCCTGATCCTTCGTAATGCCCATATCCAGCTCAATCAAACGAAATCCGTGCTGAATGGCTTGCACGACCGCTTCCATAGAATTCGTCGTATAATAACCTTTCACAGACCCGCCGCCATGAGCAATCAATCTTTCATATTTAGTATTTACTTTATATGAAGTTGCTTCCCCAGCATAGCTTATCGGCACCGCAATGGTGCTAACCATAAAAACAAATGAAAAGAGGCTTAGCATAACGCGAAATAAAAAATGCCTATGTTTCATTCTAATTTGATTCCCCTTTGTATTTCTTTGATGACTCTAGGTGCTGCCAGTATAAACCATGGTGCAAACTGACTTGAATTTTCTTCTAGTTCCTTTTCTAAATCTTGAAAAGAAATCCATTTCATTTCCGAAATTTCCTCTGGATTTGGATGAAAATCCCCATTATACTCTCCAACAAATACATGATCGTATTCATGTTCATACAAATCCTCTGCAAACTGATGCTGATACGTAAATTCAAAAATTGGAGTCAGCTCGCAGGATATACCGGCTTCTTCCTGTAATCGGCTTTTGGCTGCTCCCAAAACTGTCTCATCTTCTTTCGGATGCGAACAACAGGTATTTGCCCAAAGACCACCAGAATGGTATTTATCAAATGCTCTTCTTTGAATGAGCATTTTGTTATCATGATATAAAAATACGGAAAAGGCTCGATGCAAAAGAGGCTCTTTGTGCGCATCTTCTTTTGAAGCGATTCCGATTGCTTCATTGCTATGATTGACTAAAATCACTTGATTTCGCATATATTTTCCTTACTTTGTTATCTTAGTTCGACTTATTATTAATCGTTTTTGTTTCCTTAATTTTATTTAAGTTACAAATAATGTTTAATTTGGCTCCAGCTTTCAAGAAACTCTACCTTTCCGTGCATCGCTCGGTTTGCAGGACTTGTCGAAGGTAAATATTCGGCTTTAATCCCATTCACGGGATAGCATAATTTTTCGTATAGCTGGCTGCCCTTTTTCCCTGTAGTAAAAACCTTTTGAATGGATGCATTCTGGAATATTTCACTAAAATCATTTGCAACCGGATTTTGAATGCTGTCATCTCTTGCACCTATGATTTCGCAGCTCGCCAATACATCCCATACTGCAATGTGATTATCCAGTAAAAACTTCTTCCTTTCTTCTGGTTTCGGTATTGGTTCTTCTTTATTTAACACCTTAGCAACGATTTTCCAAAAAATATTTTGTGGATGTCCATAATAAAAATGATTTTCTCTGGACTTTGGAGAAGGGAAGCTTCCTAATATCAAAATTTTAGAATTCTCATCATAAACCGGCTTCCATGGGTGGAATAATTGTTCCAACTTGATTCACAATCCTTTCGTTATAGCAGCTTTTTTTCATAGATTTCAGTATAAATCAGCTTGCCCTGAATCCGTTCGGATTTCATTAAACTTATTTTATGCACATCAATCGTAAATCCATCCTCATACTCATCATATAACACAGCGCCGGAATGTTTCCAAATTATCTTTCTTGCCAAAGTAAAATGAGGCTGAAACGTACGTCTCTCCACAGAAAAACCACTGCATCGCAATTGATCAATGAGCTGCGTATGAAGCTCTATGAGCTTGGTATTTTTTTTGACACCAAAAAAACAAATATCTCCGCCTTGCCTCTTAAATGATCCAAGTTTACCGCTATTCATTAAAAAGGATTCGGATTGTATTTGATTCATACATTGCTTTAAATCATCCACTCGCTCTGTCTCTCCAAGAAACGCAAGTGTCAAATGAAAATTTTCTGCTCTGGTAAAGCTTGCTTTTTCAATGCTTGTTTCTCTTAAATGCTGCCCTATGCGAAAGAGTTTTTCTTTTGTCTCTTCTTCTAAAGGAATGGCGATAAATAAGCGCATTTTGTTCTCCTATTTTTTATAGTCTTCGATGCATTCCATGACATCGTGAACGAATTTGCCTTCTAATTGGCGTACATTAGAACGCGTTACCATAAGAAGTGCACCCGAATCAGTCTCTCCAATTCCTTCCAACGTTTCACCTTTGAGAAGAGATGCAATTGGCAAATCAAAGTCCCAAATTCCGGTCCACCCGGTTAAAAACAATACATGTGTCGGTTCAAGCAATTCAATTTCCGCATTGATAATCTCTTTGCATAAATCTTTTTGTTGATCCATAAGTTCTCTGGACATCTTTTGTCCGTCTTTCGGAGTTAGTTTATATAAACTAGTCCACGCGACATTTTCCATCCACTCTGGATTATGCTGCCCCAAAAAGTGTTCTGTAATGTGTTTCAGCGGCCCCCAAAATTCAGTATCTTCAAATGCAAACGTCTTTCCTACAACCATGAGTCTTTTTTCGTTATTCGCATACTGTTTGCCTGCAGCATAGCCCTTTCCTACCAGGTTTTCTAATTGCTCTTCCGGAATCAAATCCGCGAGTTTTTCATACAAGGCATTTAATTTTTCTATTTTTTGCTGATTCATCGCTTTTTTTCCTTCTTTCTTTTTCAGTAAAAATCCCATCTATTTATCATTGCCTTTTGTCGGCAGATTTAAAATCTATGAATAGCAGGTTATCCTATTATCATAGCACGAAATACAAAAAAGAAAAAGAGTTAGGAAGTGTTTGAAAGAAGATAACGCAATTATTTAAATCAACATTGCCGAGAAAATGTAAATTGACTGAAATTGCTGATTCTGCTATGATAATTATGTTTAAGAGTGATATGCGCCCGTAGCTCAGCTGGATAGAGCGTCAGACTCCGACTCTGAAGGCCACAGGTTCGACTCCTGCCGGGCGTACCAAATATAAAACCGCTAAAATCATTGAATTTCTAATAATGGTAGCGGTTTTATTTTTTTATCTTTTTCTATAAAAAAATATTGACTTCGAGGTCTATATTTATTATTATAGACTTTGAGGTCTATTTTTAATTGCTTTGATTTTTTTACTTACTATATTTCTGCATTCATTGGTTAATTATAAAAAGGAGGATACTTTATGAAACGCGAAGAACAACAGGAACAAAGCCGAAACAGAATATTACAGGCTGCGATTAAAGAATATGGTTCAAAAGCATTTAGTGAAACCTCAATTAATTCTATTTGTAATGAGGATGGCATATCTAAGGGGTTGGTCTACCACTATTTTGGCAATGTAGACGGTCTTTTTCTTGCATGTGTAAAAATGTGCTTTGACAAATTAGAAGCTTATTTAAAAGAAAATGTATCCTTAAGTAATGAGGATCGAAATACAGCACTCAATTCCTTTTTTTCTGCCAGATATACTTTTTTTGAGCAGAATCCGTTGCTATGTAATATTTTCATTGTTGCGATGTTTCAAGCCCCTTCGCACTTACAAAATGAAATTAAAAATCTTCATAAAAGCCTAGAGCATTTTAACAAAAATTTTATTCATCAGCTTATTGGATGTTTTGAACTGCGAAAAGGTTTTTCAAAAGAAGAAGCAATCGAATACATTATAACTTTTTTTAATTTTTATGTAAGTTCTTTTAATAGTACTATAATGAAAGATTTTACACAAAATGATCAGTTAGCACTAAGCAAATACCATATGACGAAATTTATGGACATGTTACTTTATGGTATTTTCGTACAGGAGAAATAAAATTATGTCAGACTTACTACAGTTTATTCTTGTTATTATAATTGCTTTTATCATAGGGAAACTTATGACAAAGATAAAAATGCCTGCTATATTAGGTTGGTTGATTACCGGAATGTTAATGGGGCCTCATGCACTTAATCTTTTAAATGCTAGTCTAATGGAGCAAAGCTGGTATGAAAACACACTTCTGATTTTTGAATGTTCCGTCGGTATATTTATTGGTTCCGAGCTAGTTTGGAAAAAAATTAAGAAAACCGGAAAACAAATTGTCGTTATTACATTAACACAATCTTTGGGAACTTTTATAATGGTCACACTTGTATTTGGAATCGTATTTTACTTAATGCAGATTCCCCTATACTTAGCTGTAATTTTCGGTGGCATTGCCTTGGCAACGGCTCCCGCTCCTGCACTTTCCATTATTAAAGAATATGAGACAGATGGACCCGTAAGCAAAACGTTAATTCCTATGGCTGCTTTAGATGATATTGTAGGAGTCATTGTCTTTTTAACTGTGATTTCTTTAGTATCTGCAAATTTATCAACACAAAATCTGTCATTAAATATACTTGTGTTATTTCTCTTGCTGCCCCTGGTTATCGGTGTTTTTACCGGATTCATTGCAGAAAAATTACTCAAAAAAGAACGTTCTTCACTCCAAACTCTACTTATAACATGTTTCATGATTTTGGTAGCATCTATAATAGGATTTTTATGCAATGTTATTATTTTTCATAAACCTATATTAAATTTTATGCTGATAGGGATGACTTTTTCTGCAACCTTTGCTAATATGGTTACTGAAAAAAGGTTGGAAAACATTACAAAATCATTTCAGCCGATTCTCGCAATTTCTTTACTTACGGTGATCCTAAATCTTGGAGCTCCGTTAGATTATCATTTAATCTATGGGGCGGGATTCTTTACATTTATTTATATTTTTTCAAGGGCAGCAGGTAAAATTTTAGGTGCTTCATTTGGTGCAAAAATTACCAATGCTCCCCTTATGGTAAAAAAATACTTAGGACTTACCTTACTGCCTCATTCCGGTGTATCTTTGGTATTTACAGGAATTGCTGTATCAATATTAAAAGTTCCTGCACCTGAATGTGCACAAATTATCCAAGGTACCATAGCTGCTGCCGCTGTCATTAATGAGTTTATAGCCGTATTCATTTCCAGACAAGCATTTAAATGGTCCGGAGAAATAGGAAAAGCAAAAATTCCTTTGATGAACAATTAATAAGGAGAAATCAACAATGAAATTAAATGCAAAAAGAATTAATAATGGACAGCAACGGATTATACTGCAAGATTTAATGCAGCATAATCCCGATCAATTTATTGACCAACTAGTGCAATTCCAAGAACTAATGATGATGTATAACTCAGCAATTCGAGAAGTAACAACCAAACTAGAAATTCTCAACGATGAGCTTTCTTTACATAAGGTAAATCCAATTGAATCCATTAAATCCAGAATAAAAGAACCTATGAGTATTGTAGAAAAGCTTCACCGTTATGGAAAAGAGATCTCGGTAGATGCCATTCAAGAGTCTTTAAATGATGTGGCGGGTATTCGCGTCATCTGCTCATTTATAGATGATATTTATAAAATCTCAGATATGCTTACCAAACAAGATGATATAACAGTGATTCGCATTAAAGATTATATAAAAAATCCAAAACCAAATGGATACCGAAGCTACCATATGATTGTAGAAGTTCCGGTTTTCTTCTCAGATCATCGTCAAATGATGCGTGTAGAAATCCAAATTAGAACTGTTGCAATGGATTTTTGGGCTAGCTTAGAACATCGCCTCAAATATAAAAATGGAATCAAAGATGCACAGCATATTGGAAATGAACTGTTAAAATGTGCTGAGGTAATTTCGAATACCGATAAAGAAATGATGAATATCAAAAATATGATTGAATTAGAAGCATAAATAAGAAAAAGAACCTCAATTTATAAGATGAGGTTCTTTTTATTTTAGTAATTTATTCAAATCTTAATTTTCTTATATTTCTTTGGAAATCATTTTTAATTCCTCCGAAATATTTTTTAAATCTTTTATTTTTGTTTTTGCTTTATTCGTTTCAGCTACCTGTTCTTCTGTTACAGTATATGCAGCTTTCGAGCTATCTAGCGTGACACGATTTGCATCATTTATTTGTTTAATTAAGGATTCTATATTTTTTGCGGTTTCTAACGAATCTGCTGACATCTTTCGAATTTCACTCGCTACCACACTGAAACCAACACCATGCTCGCCAGCTCGCGCAGCTTCTATCGCTGCATTTAACCCTAATAAATTTGTTTGATCCGCTATTTTCTTTGTAAAAGTCAATACCTTGCTAATTTCTTTTGTCAATTCATTGACGGTATTGATATTATCCCGAAGTTCTTTTTCATTATTTCTTATATTTTCCGAAGAAGAAGCAAATTCTTTAATGGAAACCTCGATATCACTTACCGCTTCATTAACACGTTCTGCCACATCCACTACTTTTAATTCTTGATCCAAGCTAATTCCGATCGTAATACACCCAATTACATTGTTTTTATCATCAAATACAGGATTATCAATCTGTTTAAACGGAATACCCGTTATCCCTTCCGGCATATAAGTTTGCGCTGCTTTTCTGTTTTTCATTGCAATGTACATAGGATCGTCTTCGGTTAAAATTCCATCCGATCCAACATCAAAATGATCACCCGGAAAATAACCCAATATATTCTTCGTATCAGAAATCCAAATAACCAAATCTTTTCCAAAGATGTTTTTGAAATACGGTCCCACCGCTAATAAATGATTAAGCAATTCATTACCCTTTAACATGTTCTCCGTTCCTTCCTATGTAATTGTTTTAAAAAAAAGAATATTCTCTCTTTTTAGATTAAATGTATTAGGAAATAATGTCAAGAGAGGAATCTTATGCATTCAAAAAGAAAAAGAATTCATAAATACAAATAGCCTCAATTTATTCTTAAAAATTAAGGCTATTTCTTATTTTTTATGAGTTTTTAATAAGATATAAAATAAAATAGAAATTATTATAAATGTTAAAAAACTCTTTGAAAGATTACAAAGAGTTTTTAATTTTTTAACATTTATAGTTTAATCTTCAGCAAACTTTCTATATCCCTTTTTTAAACAGCAGATAAGAGTACACAAATGGAATTACAACTAAAAAAGTAATAATAATTAACGTCATTGGCAAGGCATACGTTTCGAAGAAACTGGTCAATACTAAAAGAACTCCTCCTACAATCCAAACGTATCCAGCAAAACGATGTGTTTTGTTCCAATTCTCTTCGCTGTTTAACGTCCACGGTAGCTTTATTCCAATGGTGTAATTTTGTTTACTCTTTGGCAAATAATTGCCGCAAGCAATGATTACAACACCGACAATGCAAGGTACAATCATCTGAATCGGTATTTCCATACCCATAGCCATAAACAAGGTTGCCGGAACTAAAATTACACTCAGTATTGGAATAATCCACTTTGTTATTCTTTGCATAGTAACAGAAGCATTTTCCTTCTTTGGATCTTGATTTAATGAAAAATGAGTGAACCAATTAATTGCTGCCATAAGAAATGGTATGCCAAATGCTGCTACAAACCGAGGCGCATAACCATTAGGGTTACCTGAACTATCAAAATGAATGGCAACCTCCATTGGTAATTTATCATATACAATGACAGACAATATGATCGGTAAAAGGCAAACTACCGTAGTAATCCACACTAAAAAGTCAATCTTCTTTTTCATCCTTTTTCCCTCCAAACTGTGAAATCCAAAGCATCACCTCTTCAAACACGGATACTTGAATTTCGTAATAAATAAAATTTTTATATTTTGTTTCAAAAATGAGTCCTGCTTTCTTTAATTGCGATAAATGATAAGAGATGGTTGCCGGTGTCATGTCGAATTTCTCTGAAATTTCTCCTGCTGACATTTTTGTGTCTTTCAACATTTCTAATATTTCTCGGCGAACCGGATCGGACAGTGCTTTAAATGTTTCCGGAAAACCCACTTTTTTACCTCCATATCTATTTCGAATATTTTCTAAATAGATAGTACCACCAATAAAAAAAGCAGTCAATACCTATTTCGAATATTTTCTAAATAGATATCGACTGCTCAAACTCTGGTTAAATCATTAGGCTATAATTTATCAAAAACAAGCTTTTAAACTCTAATAGGATTAACTACCCTTTTTCTTAAAGTCAGCGAATAAAGTTTGTATATATTTTATTTTCTCTTTCCGGTTCCTTTACGTTACCTTTTCCGTTTTCAACTAACTTCATAAGCCATGCCATATTTTTTCCAAGGATTCTCATGATTTGTTTTCCTTCTTCATCACCAACAATTTCGCCCGGTGCTCTTCCATGGATTACATTCCAGTAATTTGAGCTTGGCATGAGCATTTCTGCATAATTAATGTAGTTATTTAATTGATTAAACGTAGGAATTCCACCCGAACGACGAACAGCCACTACAGATGCCCCCACCTTATGTCTTAAAAGTGATCCCGTACTTGCAACATAAAAGGCTCGGTCCAAAAATGATTTCATCGTTCCACCGATTGCTGAAAAATAAACCGGTGATCCTAAGATAATACCATCGGCCTCTTTCATTTTTTCTATCCATTGATTTACTTCATCCTCTTCTATGATGCATCGGCCATTTTTATTTTTTCCACAAGCATTACAACCGGTACATCCTCTTATTGCCTTATTTCCAACATGCACAATTTCAACTTCAATATTTTCTTTTTCCAGTTCTTGCGCAACCAATTTTATAGCATGATATGTGTTTCCTTCTTTTTTCGGGCTTCCGTTAAATGCAACTACCTTCACTAATTTTACCTCCATAATATTAATAAATTTTGAGTATAACTCTCTCATTGTTTTTTCTTGCGACTTATGTTACCATTATAAAAATTAAGTTATATAATAGCAAGTACGTACTTATTTGTATGATAGTACCCAAATAGATACTATAGGAAGGATGATAGGCATGAGTACCAACCAAAGTGCTTTGGAATTTAAAAATAAACAATATGCATGTACCTTTGAAATAACCATTGATTTGATTGGAGGAAAATGGAAGCCTCTTATTATTTGGCATCTAGGCACACAAGGAACTTTACGATTTAACGAGTTAAAAAAACATTTGCCTCATACAACTCAGAAAATGCTAACACAGCAGCTTAGAGAGCTAGAAGCCGATGCTTTAATTCATAGAGAGGTGTATGCGCAAGTTCCCCCAAAGGTTGAATATTCGTTAACAGAACTAGGAAAAAGTTTAATGCCTATCCTTAGTATGATGTGCAGCTGGGGAGATAATTATTATAAACATGAAATAGGAGAATAAAGATGATAAAGATTATGTTTGTATGTCACGGAAACATATGCCGAAGCCCAATGGCTGAATTCATATTAAAAGATATGATAGAACAGAAAGGATTGACAAATCAATTTCACATTGCTTCTTCAGCTACCAGCACCGAAGAAATCGGAAATCCCGTACACCATGGGACAAAAAACAAATTATATAAATTCGGAATCTCCGTTGAAGGAAAAAAAGCCATTCAACTTACCAAAGAAGACTTTGAGAATTATGATTATATTCTTGGTATGGACAGTCAAAACATCCGCAACATTTATCGTATCATAGGAATGAGTGAGAGTGAAAAGATACACCGTTTGCTTGATTTTTCAAAGAACCCAAGAGACATTGCCGATCCATGGTATACGGGAAACTTTGATGTAACTTATGATGATATCTGTGAAGGGTGTGAAACTCTATTAGATGTAATTCTTATGAAAAAGTAATCATTATAAAGTAATCATTATAATATAAACTCTAAACAAAAATAAATGAATCTAATCGTTAAATAGGAGGATGTATGATGAAAAAATATAGAACGATAGGGGCTATTATTATTTGCACACTGATTCTTACTTTTCCGGCAGCAGTATATGCTGATATCGGGCCAAAAGACCAATTGACGGTTTATGTTAATCATCCTCCAAAAGAACTCTATTATCTTGATTTACTTACGCAAAATACAGCTCCATATGATAATTTACGTGACGAGGGTGAACGTGAATCTCTCAATCCGACAATGGTAGACTTGCTGTACAGCTATGCAAATGAAGGTTGGAAACCAGCACTCACGGAAGGGACAGGTGTTCCTATGTTTGGCAGTCTGATCGGCGAACCTGACGGAAATAGAATGGTTCATGAATTTGGATATTTTGGAGTCCCAGATACTTATCGAATCATCATTGTCACTGAAAGCGGTGAAGTTACCGTATCCGATACCTTCACAAGAAAAGCGCTTCAAAGCAGTATTACCTTTGATTATAATTCCGGTAAATCCGTTGTTCCTAATATTGCTTATACCTATCTTCTTCAATTTATGACTACTTGTATTCCGACACTAATTATTGAAGCAATTTTATTATTGCTGTTTGGATTTAAACTGAAAGAAAATTGGAAAGTTTTCTTATTCGCAAATATTATAACGCAGATAGCTTTGACTATAACTATAGGTTCAGCATTGATAAAAAACGGGCCTCTTTTCGCATATATTACACAATTTCCGATTGAAGTTGCGATTTTAGCTTTCGAATCCGTACTATATTATAAATTCCTAAAAGGAAAAACACCAAAAACCCGATGCATTTATGGGATTGTTGCAAACCTTGCAAGTTGGGCAATTGGATTTTTCCTGCTTTCTTATCAATATGAATTGCTCATTCGGCTTCTGTAATCAATGGAAATGATAAATTTACCTTTTTCTATTGATTAAAATTTAGATTATGCATATAATATGGAAGTGCAATATTAAAAAAATAGAAATAGATAGGAGTTGTGAAGATGCGTAATTTTTCTTGCTAAATTTTAAAGCATAATAAAAAAGTAAAACGGGTTTACCGTCTTTTTGTTATGCAATGCAAGAAAGTTACATCATTTTCTCTCTCTGACTATATCGCAACTGCCTTTTTGGTTATGCTGCGCTTTGTTTTTCATGAGCTGTAAGAATTAACTTTCTTGCAGCTTTATTGTTTACAAAGGAGGTATATACCATGTCATTAATTAATATTTCAAATCTAACCTTTGCCTATGACGGCAGCTATGATACAATTTTCGATCAAGTCTCTTTCCAGATTGATACCGATTGGAAGCTTGGCTTTGTAGGACGAAACGGCCGTGGAAAAACAACATTTTTGAATCTTCTTATGGAAAAGTATGAATATAGCGGAAGCATTTCTTCTAGTGTAAATTTTGAATATTTCCCTTATAAAATATCGGATGAAACATTGTTGACTATCGATGTAATCGAACAAATTCATTTTGGGTTTGAGCATTGGCAGCTTTCTCGTGAGCTTAATCTGCTTCAAGTGGATGAAGACGTATTGTATCGTGCTTTCAATACACTCAGTAACGGTGAACGAACGAAAGTATTGCTTGCTTCTCTTTTCTTAAAGGAAAATAGTTTTTTGCTCATTGACGAACCAACAAATCATCTTGACGTACCAGCCAGAAAACTTGTAGCACGTTATTTAAAATCTAAAAATGGTTTTATATTAGTCTCACATGACAGAATGTTTCTCGATGAATGCATTGATCATATTATTTCCATCAATAAAGCAAACATTGAGATTCAAAAAGGCAACTTCTCTTCCTGGTATGAAAATAAACAAGCCCAAGATCATTTGGAGTTGGCGCAAAATGAAAAATTAAAGGATGAAATCAAAAGACTTTCCAAAGCTGCAAAACGTATATCGAATTGGTCATATAAAGTTGAACAAACGAAAAACGGCACAAGAAATTCAGGAATCAAGCCAGACAAAGGTCATATCGGTCATATGGCTGCCAAAATGATGAAGCGATCAAAGGTGATAGAAGATCGTCAAGAATCGGCAATTGAAGAAAAATCTAAGCTTCTGAAAAACATTGAAACCGCAGATCGTCTTAAACTATCACCTCTAATGCATCACTCCAATCGACTGGTCACCCTAGAACATGTGGCAATCTCTTATGGGGATAAGTTGGTATGTGACAATATTAATTTTCAGATTTGTCAAGGTGATCGAATTTGTCTCAGTGGTAAGAATGGATCGGGAAAGTCCAGTATCATAAAGCTTATTTTGGGTGATGACATCACCTATCATGGGAATCTTAATAGGGCTTCTAACCTTAAGATATCCTATGTATCGCAGGACACATCTGATTTAAAAGGCAATCTGAAAGACTTTGCAAAACAAAACGATATTGATGAGAGCTTATTTAAAGCAATCCTTCATAAACTTGATTTTCAACGCATTCAACATGAAAAAGATATTTCTGATTTTAGTGCCGGACAAAAGAAAAAAGTTTTGATTGCAAAAAGTCTGAGTGAACAAGCCCATTTATATATTTGGGATGAACCGTTCAATTATATTGATGTGTTGTCACGAATACAAATTGAAGAATTGCTATTACAATATCAGCCAACGTTACTATTCGTTGAACACGATATTGCATTCAGCGAAAAAATATCCACTAAGATTATCTGTCTCTCTTAACTTTAATGAGAAGACGTCATAAAGTAATACTAACTCTATAATGAAACATAGCCCCTAAATTAGATTTAGAGGCTATGTTTCATTTCCTTTTTCATTATTTGATTATTGATTCAATTAATTTTTGTCGTGTTCACTCTCCCATTGAGCCTGCCGCTTTTCCATAACGTCAGCCAAATTTTCTGATGAAAGCAGCTCCTGAGGGAAATCATAAACGCCCATCATTTCACCTTTTTTCTCTTCTTTTGCAGAAAGAGGTTCCAATACAATCGTATACTTATTAACAGATAATTGATTTTCATGTATCAGATCATCCACTTCTAACGTAGTTTGTGCAATCTTATCCCAAGACAGTTCATCGGTATACATATAGACCGTTAAGTATTTTTTATAAGGTACGTTATATATGTCAAATTCAGCATCCAAAGGAACTTTGACAGAAGGCTGATCCGATTTATTAAGTCCGGCAATAATCATGTTAAAATCATATGGTAAGTTGGATTCCACTAAATTTTCTACTGTTTTTGATATTCCTGTTCAAATCGACG
The DNA here is from genome assembly GCA_034927775.1 of Anaerovorax sp. Classification (GTDB taxonomy): domain Bacteria; phylum Bacillota; class Clostridia; order Peptostreptococcales; family Anaerovoracaceae; genus IOR16. The sequence continues at coordinate 16,304 of JAYFPL010000070.1, forward strand.
AAACGTATTCCATCCGCTTAATACCATTTCTTCATACTCATCATCCAATACTGTTCCATCCCAACTGCAATGAACCATAAAATATGTATCAACACTGTCTTTTGACTTTGCAGTTGCATTATAATCTCCCATCTTGAAGTTATACACTGCCGAATTTACCTCAAGATTAAGATGTGGATACTCATCTTTTATATATTCTTTGATGGAATGGGTTGCCAATGCTTTAGAAATGGGATTTCCCATAAAACTATTTACGAAAAATAAAAGAAAGCCAATTAGTAAACATACAAACACGCCCCCAAGAATGATTGCTATTTTCTTTTTCATAAACACCTCAATTACTTAAGAATTTAATTCGTTTCTATTACAACTTCCTTGTTATTTATATCAAGAATGGATACCCTTACGTTTCCATCAAGCTTTTTTAAAACAGTTCCTGACATTTCCTCTAACGCTTCTTTTAATGTTTCCATTCTACTTTCATCAACTAGTTCAATACACAGGAGTGCATTTTTTGTATCTACTGTTAACATTGTTCGAAAAGACTCACGCCAATTCCAGCATCTACAAATCGCTCCACCATTGTCTTTATAGATAATTTCACCTTCATATGGTGGTGCATTTTCTTCGGAACCCAGAGGAATAAAATCTTCATTACCAATTGCCTTAGTCAATCGGATATCTCCAACAAATGAATCAATGTCTTCTCCGCCACATGGCAACCCATATTTTAATGAAATTGCATTATAAATATCCACCATCGGATTGATTGTCCCAATCGAATCGCCCTTTTCCACTCTTTTAAGCAATGCTTCTATCGATGATCGAACACCTTTTTTCGTTTTAAATTTTTGAAATGCTTCTCTCCAAACTTTAATGACCTCATTCTTGCTAAACTCCTGATTTTGCAGATACTTTTTTGCTTCAAGCTCTGCATTTGAAATCATCTCATTGTAATAATCGTCTTCTTTCATAGAATTATCTATCCCATTACAGACTACAACTCCAATTTTAGCATTTGGAAATACGTCCCAGAATTGATCTTCAATGATAAATTTTTTCATTTTTATTTCCTCCAATCCTATACTTTTGCAATTGCCCGACATGGTGTTCCTTCTACGCCTTTAATTTTCAATGGGAAGGCTTCTAAAAAGACTTCTTTGGCATTTATCCGATCAAGATTTGTTATACACTCTAAAATTAAAATCTCCTTGCTGCATAAGTAAACATTAACTTCATAATTTTGGCTAACTCTGGATTCCAAGCCAATGGAATCAATCGCCAGCATATTTACTTTCTTCTCCTCACAAAGATAGCGAGCTGCTTCGATGGACAGTCCGGGACGTCTTTTGGGATCAATGTACTGATCTTTTATTAGCTCGTCCATATGACCCGTCCGAAAAATAAGTATGCGTTCAGTTAAATCCACAGAATCCAGTTCTTTTTCTACATCCTCAAGAGTAATGTCTTCACCTCGTTTTTTTACGTCCATTATGTAGGCATTCCCCTGAAATCGTTCCAATGGAAATTCATTGATTTTCTTTCCGCATTCACTAAAATAGTGCGCCCCCTGTATGTGCGTACCACTTTGTGAACAAAGTTTAAAATCATAGACATATTCGGGATTGCTCCCTTCCACCCGATTCATCGGGCCATTCGGCTGAAATACAGGATTGCCGGGAAAGGTGAATTCGTCCATCCATATGGAAAGGTCTATGATTTTCTTCTCTGTCATATTATTTTCCTCCGTTTGTTGTCATACCTAACTTTTAAAATACTGGTACATAGAATCTTCTACTTCATCCATCATACGAAACTTAATGTTTACAATTGGCAAAATACTTCCCTTATCATTACTAATTTCTGTCTCTATAAACTCCTGTGGTTTTAAATCACCCATATAATAAAAGTCTGAACCTTCTCCATCACTTTTCTTAATAAACAGAGAAATACGTAGACCACTTTTTTCATGCTCTTGAATCGCCTTTACCTCTGTAGACTTTAATGTTACTCGATTTCTAGTCATCCAGCTAAAATAATATGGATTGATAAATGTGTCCTCATATTTTGTACTTTCTGATATATCATTTTCTTTATGGTAGGTTACAAAAATAGGACAAGTATTATATTTAATGCGGTATCCATAGATGGTGGACTCCTCATTTTTTTCCCAATTTAAAATCCTGCACACATCTTTTCTTGAATATTTTTCATATAGTAGAAAACCTTCCCTATAGTTCTCCTGCTTATAATCTAAACGAAAACGTTCAAAAGAATAATGAATCATATCATCTACATACATTGCAAAACATTCGTCAGAAAAAAAAGCATTTGCTTCCTCAGAAAAACGACATATAGTTGTTCCATTTTCATGAATTATAGAAATATGTTCAGAAACTTGATATTTTTTTTGATCCAAATCTTTTAAAAATTTGCCATTTAAATGATGTACTGCAGATTGTAAGGTTTCTTGACTTGGAATATAGTTAAACCGTTTTTCTACTACATCAGCTACTTCTTGGAGTGCAATGGTATGCTTTCCAATTAATAAAGCAAGCATAACTGTTTCTTCTACACGTTTTCCATTTAGAATTTCCATTGAGTAAAATTCTAATTGTTTGATAGCTTTGTCTGATAATACTGGAAAATGTGTCATTTCAACCTTACGCTGGAAATTGTAAAAAGACCTTGCATTGTGAATAAAAGCATACGGCTCCCGTCTCCCATGAAAAAGGAAATCAACCATCATTGGTCTCTTTCCAAGTTGATACTTCATCAACTCATATTCCTTTCTCAATTCTTTCAGAGTAGATAAATTACTCACATCAATAGAACTAAATATCCTTTCTTTTATAATTTCATCAAAATTAATTGTAGAACTTCCCGGTACCAAACTACTCCCACTATTTATCAACTTTCTTACAGTGTCCTTATTATATGAACGATCTCCATATAGAGCAATAGGAACCAAATAATTATTTGCATAATTCCCAATAAAATCAATCACTGTAAGGTATTCTTTATCGGCTGTTTTCCTCAGTCCACGGCCAAGCTGCTGTACGAAAACAATTGCAGACTGGGTAGGTCTCAACATGATAATCTGATTTACCGAAGGAATATCAACACCTTCATTAAAAATATCTACAGTAAAAATGTAATCCAATCTACCTTCCATTTTCTCTTGTTCAAGACGTTTAATGGCTTCTTCTCTTGTCGTTTCCGAAGAAGAACCATCAAGAGAAATAGTATAATACCCTCTTTTATTAAATGCATTCGATAATTCCTTTGCTTCGTCAATTCCACTACAAAAAATCAATCCCTTAACTCTGCCATTATCCCAGCCATAATAATTAGCCGCTTCAAGAATCCGATTGACGCGTTCCTTACAAACTAAATTCTGAAATGAGGTATATTCATCTAAAATCTGTCCTTCAACCCTTATTTCGCTTACACCGTAATAATGAAACGGTGATAGCATCTTCTCTTCTAGTGCTCTATGTAACCGTATTTCATATGCTACATTATAATCAAAGGTTTTAAAGATATCAAAGCCATCCGTTCTTTCAGGAGTTGCTGACATCCCTAATAAAAATTGAGGGTTAAAATAATTCAATATCTTTTGATAGGTAGCCGCACCGGAACGATGTACTTCATCAATAACGATATAGTCAAAATGCGTAGGCGTAAAGGAATGTAAAACCAAATCCTTAGATAAGGTTTGTACCGTTGAAAAAATATAATCAGCATCAAAATTTTTTTCCGCTCCACTTAAAATGCCAGCCTTAAGTCCCTCACCCAAAATATTTTTATAGCTTTTCATTGCTGCTCGCGCTATATTTTCCCGATGCACAACAAAAAGAAATTTCTTTGGCTGAAAATCTGCCACATCAAAAGCTGATAAATAAGTTTTTCCCGTTCCTGTTGCAGAAATCAATAAAGCCTTTTTCTTACCGTCTCTTCGTAAAATTCCCAAAGCCTGTAAAGCATCCTTCTGCATTTTATTTGGGTAGATTTGCGATAGTGAAATCAGATTGTTTTCTCTCTCAGATTCACCCATCTTTCTCCGTATTTTTCTTGCTCCTTCATAAATTTTCTCATAAGCAGAAAGCCATCTTTCATCAATTACCGTAGCTTGGTCAAAGGAATGATGAAATTCCTTTAGTATGTTTTGCATGACTGCACCTTGCTCCAAAGAAGAAAGCTTCAAATTCCATTCTTTATTTTCTCCCAGTGCATTCTGTGTTAAATTACTGCTTCCAATAATAAAAGAAAAACTATCCTGACGTCGAAATATATATCCCTTAGCATGAAAATTTCCTTCTGTAACAATACGAAGTTGTACATTACTTAATTTAAGTAATCGTTTTAATGCACGAGGTTCGGTGAAATTTTGATACTGGGAAGTTAAAATCTTACCTTTAATCCCTTTATTTTCTAATTCAGTAAAAATACTAATTAATGACGCAACTCCACTGTTTGTAATAAAAGCAACTGAAAAATAGAACTCTTCACAATGTCGTAGTTCTGCTTCTACACTTGTTAATACTTTCATACCTCTCTTATGATCGTTTACAAGAAGCTTTGGATTATATCTTTCTAGAGAAGATAAGTTGCAATCAATAAAACCATTCGTTAGACTCTGAGAGAGTTTTTCTGTTACATTCATTTTTGGCTTCCCCCGATTCGTATGCTCTTAGTATGTTTTATAATGTGATGTTTAACGCTATTCAGAAATAGAAGCATCCTTTATTAATTTGGAAATTATTGGTAAATCCGCCTCAGCCCAATCTAATTTATCTAGTTCATGTTTGTCCAGCCATACCGCACTCTTGTGCTCCTTTAATTGGATTTCGTCACTCCTGATAGGACAAAGAAAGCTGTGCATTGTTATTCTAAAATCAGGATATTGATGCTCTACTGTGCAGTAAAATTTAAGGTCTTCCACACGTACGAATACCTCCATCTCTTCCATGAGCTCCCTGCATAATGCTTCTTTCGCTGTTTCATTCGGCTCAATCTTTCCACCCGGAAATTCAAATTTATATGATATATATTCATATTTTCCTTTTGGCCTCTGTGCACAGAAAATTTTATTATCATGCATCAAAATTGCTGCAACTACTTCTAATTTTTTTATCTCATTATTCTTTTTCTTCTTATCAGCTTCATCAATTTGATTTATAAACTCTTTTGTACTCTGTGAAAGCTGTGATCCTGCATCACAGGCTTCCTTCAAAGGTTCTCCAATAAGACTTTTCATATTAAGTCCTGAAAACTCTGTTTTTTTATTTTGATCCGTCATACTACCTCCGTATTTATAACAATAATAAATGTCTCTTAAATTATACTACATTAAGCCTCCCTTTATCAGAGCTTTTGTATTATAAACATAATGGGAATAAAAACATCAATTTTCAATCCATTTTCTGAGTTTTGCAAAAGCCAATGCCACTTTATATTTTAATCCAAAGTTAACAAATAGATTTTTTTCAAAAACATTAAGAACTGCAGCAAAATACCGTTTTTGATAAGTGCTTATAAACTCATAGTCATCATTAGATATGACTTGTGTTTTTGAATAATGAATATTATCCCTAATAGCTCTATTTTTTTTATAAAAATCTGATCTATCTATTACTTTAGCAACTGCTTTATTAATTTCTTTAATTAATGGAGTGTCTTTTAAAAATTTGTTTTGAAAATCATTACCTATATCTCCTAAAAGACAAATAACCATTGCTCGTAATTTTATAGCAGAAAATGTGGTGTCAATTAAGAATTCACCACCACTAGAATTTTGTAAGAAAAGCTTCACTTCAGGTATGTCATCAAGTAAAAAAACAGTCTTTATAAGTGAATATCTGTAAAGAATATAATATTTTTCTTGATTTGAAAGGTCAGTGCTATTTTTAAAAAGCACTGAAGTTGCATAACTTTTTCTTTCAGTATTATAAACAAAATAACCTTTAGTAATTTTTTCATTAATAGAATTGTTGAGGGCATCTACATATAAATTATAATCTCCAACTTCATTTAAGAGTGCTTTTGAAATTCTTTGCGGAAACAGAGCTAACTCATCAAAAAGCTAAGCATCTTTTTCTACTAACTTATCCAAGTTGAATGAAGTAAAATTAATGTTATAAATTTCGCCTTGTGGATTCGATGTCAAAATGATATCAAAAACATAATTATGCAAATCTGTCCCCATTGCTTCCACTGAATCTTTTACAATATCTGAATTATTAGTAGGAACTTGTTTTAAAAACAAAGTGCGAAGTTTGCTGATAATTGACCGATACTTAACATCAATAGCATTGTTAAACTTACAGTTATCTTGAGATAACTCATATAAAAATACAGATAGCCCTAAGAAAGCAGGTCCTGCCAAAACCATTTTATCTTCTACCCTTGATAATTGCCTTTTTACAGAAAAAATGCAATCCAAAAAAATAAAGTCCTGTAATATTTCAAAAACAACATTTTTTTCTTCTGTAATATAATTTAAATCCTCCATTTTCTTATTCCCTCGCGCAAACATTTGTTATTGCAAACCTTTTTAATAATCCATAAAAAAGACATACTCCAAACTCACTCATATGTTTCCCCCACTCCGATAACATACCAATTCGCCTTTTTTATGTCATTCATTCAGCTTTATTAAATTAACCACAAAAAGCTGCTCGACGCGTTAGTCTATAGACAATGCGTCGAAAGCAGCTTTTCTCAATTCTTTATAATGATTGATATAAATTTCTTTGTTCGTTGGTCTCTAATTTTTGCATTTCAATACCCTGGTAAAGCGAATGCATTCGCCACCTCTCGACTATATTACCAATAATTCCCCATTGCAATCATTATATCCCTTAAAATTTTTTATTTCAATCTTATTGCATGTTTTTTTAAAAATTTTCTGTCATTTAATATTATACATATTTATAACTTAGTCTTTATAATTTTTTACCAATATTTTCTTGTATCTCATTTGTATATTATATTCTATAATGATATTGTAAATGGAAATCCAAACCATCCTTTCCATTTACATGATAGGGTTTGTGCTTCGGCGCAGACCCTATCTTTTTATTTTTGAAAATAATCTTTTGCTTTGAATTGCTTTAATTCTCATTATAAATTAAGTATCATCTTTATATCCGATTCCTCATATTTTTCATTGTCATCCTCTATCAGTTTAAACCCAATCTTCTCATACATTTTTAACGCTCGGACAAGCTTATGATTGGAATACAAAATAATTGTATAAATATTCATTTTCTTTGCATCTTCAATGCATTTTATCATCAATGCTTTACCAATGCCATCGTTTTGCCATTTCTCCCCGACACACAGTTTGCAGATCTCACCGGTACCTTCATCAATCGGCACAAAAAATGCAGTTCCTACAATATCGTCTTTAACCTTTGCCAGTAATATAAAACCACCCTTATCCAGAATCTTTTCTTTCGGATGGTCAAGGTATTCATCATCAAGCGGCTCTAATAAATCATATTTTTCCAACCACTCATGATTAAGTTCTTTTACTCTTAATTTGTGTTCTTCCTGGTATTGAATTATTTCAAACTGAGACATATCATTTCCTCCTGAGTAAACAAACATTTGATTTATTCCATTATATTCCTAATACTATCTTTACTCAATAAAAAAGGGACTTCTCCACTCTGTACTTCCTTTTTTATCTACTGGGAAATCTTATGATATCTTCCACTCAATAAAAAAACCTCATTTCTGCAATCTGCTAAAAATGAGGTTTTTGTTATTAAATTTATGCTATCGAAATTTCTTATAATCAATCATCTTGATTAATCTTTCGATATAAAGTTGCACGGCTAATTCCCAAAGCTTTGGCCGCCTTGTCCTTTCCATGAATGTCATCCCCAAATGCCTTTAAAGCTTCCTGAATATAGAAAGCCTCAACATCCTTAAGCTTTCGGATTTGTACCTTTTCGGTTACTTCATCTCCATTTATAATACGATCGGGCAAATCATCCACGACAATCCACGTGGACTTTGCTGCATTCACCGCATACTCTATGATGTTTTGCAGCTCTCGCACATTTCCTTTCCAAGGATAGCTAAGCAAGTATCTTTCAGCTTCTTTCTCTATGCCATCAATGTTTCGGTTCAAAATGCTTGCATAATATTTCATAAAGCTTTCTATCATCAAAGAAATATCCTGTGGTCTCTCACGTAAAGGAGGGACAACAAGTGGAATGACATTGAGGCGATAATACAAATCCTCACGAAATTCACCGCACAACATCATATCCTCTAAATTTTTATTGGTCGCGGCAATGATGCGGATGTCGACATGAATGTCCGTACGCCCGCCGACTCGCTCAATCTTTTTTTCCTGAACAGCCCGCAAAAGCTTCGGCTGCAAATGAATTGGCAACTCCCCGATTTCATCCAAAAATAGCGTTCCTTTGTTCGCCAATTCAAATTTACCGACACGTCCACCTCTCATAGATCCGGTAAAGGCACCTTCCTCATGGCCAAACAGTTCACTCTCCAAAAGGTTGTCCGGAATTGCAGCACAATTTACCACAACAAACGGTCCCGATGAACGACTGCTTTCACTGTGAATTGCTCTCGCCAAAAGGCCTTTCCCTGTTCCGCTTTCACCCTGAATCAAAATTGTCGAATCACTTCCTGCAAACTTTCTCGCATCCTCTTTCAGCTTTCTGATTGCAGGACTTTCACCAATAATTTCATCAATGGCGCAAGTCGTATAGTTATTGGTCACTCGATTGACCTCATCATATAAATCTTCAACCTTTTTAAAGTAAATCAAAGCGCCTCGAAAATCTCTGGATATATCAATGGCATCCACTTCCACTAAAATCAAAGTCTCTTTTCCGCGAATGGAAAATGTGAATTCCTTCTGTGAATCTTGACTGCAATTGTTTATGAAATCGATAAAATCTGGTTGTTTTAAGGCTTTTAATAATTGCGCACCATTTGGTGCCTTTCTCTCAGAAATTTGAAAAAGATCTCGAAAACGTTTGTTACAATGAATCACTTCTCGATTTTCGTCCAAACCCAAAATCGGAATATCGATGGATTCCACAATACGAGAAAACTTTTTCTGAAAGGCTTTTAATTCTACATTTTCTTGTTTTTCCTCGAGCTTACTAATCAATAAGTCTGACATATTAGAAATAAATTCAATAAAGAATTTCTTTTTATTTAACAAACGTTCTGTCATATGGTAAGAAGATGCATAAATGCCCATAGCACCATATACACGATCTCCCTTTTGAATAGGAAATCCTATGATTGCCTTTACGGGGCAATTTTCTTTTTTCGTACAGATTTGACATCCTTTACATTGTGCATTCTTATCATCGATAATGATGGTTTTTCTTTGCTCCATTACCGTTGTCAATATAGAGTTTTCATTAATATATTCCGTTTCCTGATCGTCCTCAGTATCCCCAATCAGCTTTCGATTATGATCACATACCAAAATCTCCATCTCCAAAACAGAACCGATAATAACGGCTGTTTTTTGTACATATGCACCGATGTCTAATAAACCCGTCATCCAAATATCCTCCTAGCATGAAATCAGTGTAGTGTAATACTACACTGATTTTATACTAAATCTACCGAAAAACCAAATAGTTTCAGTTTAATACTTAAGCCTTCTTCTTTACTCCGGTATTGGCATATTCAATCAAATCACCAACGGTCATTCCATCTAATCCCAATTTCTCTAAGCTTCTTGTTTCTTCAAAGTTCCAGAAATCTTCATTAAGAATGCCACAGCACAAATCAACAACCAGCTTTAAACTATTCACCGGACAATTAAGCAGACGTCCAAGCTCAATCAGCGGAATGAGTGCAGTCGGTACATCTTCGTAAATGTATCTTGTTCTTACGCTGTTTCCTGCATAAATGCTATCGTATGCCTTTACATTTTTAAATACATCACTTAGCGTTTCTCCCTTTGTTTCATACTCTTCTTCATATTGCATGAATAAATCAAATAAATTTTTACCAAGCTCTAATCCTAAGGTTAATCCCATTCGAATACGTTCTTTGTCCATTCTTTCGATAAACTCACCCATAGTTTCTCCGATTCCATCGTGATAATACAAAAATCGGTTTCCGGATTCTGCCCAGTTACAGTTCATCATGGTTGGCCCCGGATGCACCAAAGGATTGGTATTATCTAAACTTGTAACAAATACATTATCACCCATTTGCACTTCCGGAAGTGCTTCCTCCAAAAGTCCCTTTACAAAGTCATTTTTCGTTGCCGGAAAAGCAGCTACGATAATACGATCCTTTTTTCCTCCGATTTCTACAAGACCCGGAGAAATCATGCGACAAGCAAACAAAAGTGTATTGCTCTCTGCCAAAATTACATCTTTTGTGCATCCTGCATCATCCAATGCTTTTTTAAAGGCAAAAGATCCGAAAGTAGATCCTGGATTTAAAAATACAACCTGTCCGTCCTCTAAATACTTTGCACATTCTTTTGCAATTTTAATGTGGTACGTGGATGGATTGACAACAAAAATGACATCTGCACCGCGAACAACTTCTTCCATATTATTGGATGCAAGCTCCAGCTTACCTTCCATTTCCAGTGCACCAGTGATCTTAATGACATTGCCGCCTTCTTTTATTTTTTGAATCGGTGCTTCTAAAAAGTCAAACAGACTTACCTTGTAACCTTTTGCACTCAAATAACCAGCCATGGTTTGTCCACCATTACCTGCACCGATAACCGCATATTTTAATTGTTTCATGATCATTCTCTCCCTTTATCTGTTCCTTGTTTTAAACTCGTTTTTATCGAGTCATTCCGTATGGTTTTGGTTCTATACACCTAATTTTCCTTAAAACGGTCCCCAGTTAATCTGGACAGCAACCGCCAAAACAACCATTACCAAAATGGTCCATTTTACGACCAAGGAAAATGCGAATTTAAACCATTTTCCAAACGGTACGCCTGCCAAACCCAAGGAAGCCATTAACACAGAATGTGTAGGTGTAATCATATTCCAAAAACCATCTCCCGCCTGGAATGCCAGTACTGCAGTCTGTCTTGTAACTCCAATTACATCACTTAATGGCGATACAATCGGCATAACAACAACTGCTTGTCCAGTTGAGGAAGGAATAAAGAAATTGATGATCCCTTGTGAAAAATAAATTCCCCATGCAGCAAATACATTGCTCATCTGAGAAAGAGGAATGGATAGCCAATATACGATAGTATCCATAATACAGCCATCCTCCATAATTACGAGAATTGCTCTGGAAAAACCAACATACAATGCTGCCGTTGTCATTTCATTTGCACCGGCAATAAATGCTTTCACAACTTCCGTTAAGTTACCTTTGAAGTAAATCATTCCTGAAAGTAATCCCATTCCAAAGAATAAAGCAGAAATTTCTTCTAAATACCACCCTTGTTTTAATACGCCTAAAATTAAAACCACAATCGTACTGAAAAGGATAAGAAGGATGATACGATCCACTGCATTCAATGGACGAGAATCTTCTGCTAAAACAGTTTGTTCTTCAACTGTTAATTTATCATTTAAATGTTCTAACTTATATTTTTTACCATGACGAATAGTATGATGTGCTGCAATGATAATTGCTCCTACCATTAAAGCAAAACGAAGCCCCATACCGGAGAATAAAGGCAGTTCTGCAATCCCCTGTGCAATGCCGGTATTAAATGGATTGAGTACACCTGCAGAATAACCGGAATAAATACCGATAACAACCATGGAAACACCGACAATCGGATCGTAACCCATTTTTTTGGCGGCTGCGACTAAAATAACAATAAAAGGCAATGCCTCCTCCGCCATACCAAATGTGGTTCCACATACGGCAAACGTACTCATAATAATAACAATCAGGAAGGATTCTTTGCCGGAGAACTTATGAATTAAATGCTCCAGACCGACCGCAATCGCACCCGTCTTTGATATGATGCCAAACGCCCCTCCTACTACAAAGACAAAAGATATAATTTCACCTGCCTTCAAAATACCACGAAAGATGGATGAAAACAGATCCTTGATTCCGGTAGGATTGGAATCTACTTGTGCATAGGTTCCAGCCTGAACTAAAGTTCTTCCGGTTTCTTCATCGACAACTCTAGCAAATTCGCCAGCGGGTATGATATAAGTTAAGATTGCCATAATGAATACGATGACTAATAATAATACCGCTGTATCGGGCATGCTAAGCCGAAATTTTTTCTTGTTTAACGTTTCCATAGTTACCTCCTTATTCTTGTTGTGCTAAAATCAGCTTGCCTATAAATAGAGCAATAACTATGCCAATTTAAAATATATTGAAATTTCAACATTTAAAATCACAAATCTAAAGAATAATGATTAAAAATCTCAAATTGAGATTTTACAGTTTTTAATCATCTCAATTTGAGACTTCATATATATATTTCCTTAAATACGATAAAAAAATATCACTATTTATTAACTTTATTCTACGAAATATTCTTAATTTTAAAATAAAATTTTAAGGATTAAAATACAAAACAACAATTTTTTAATGAAAAAATTAAAAAAGACTCAAAGAATTAAGCTCTTTTTCCTTAATCCTTAAAGTCTCAAATTGATACAAACTTGTTTTTATTGTACCATATTATTCACAATCACTTCTTTACATAAATTCCAGTTCCAATTCTTCCTGTGGTGCATCTAAGTATTGCTTTGACTCCTCCAATCGTTGAATGAGTCTTATTCTCTCATTTTCCAATTCTTTTCGCGAATATTTTTTATACATTTCCAAAAATAACTGATACCGATAAACAATGGATTCGTCTTTTGGTGGGAATTCAATTTCCTTACCCTGAATGAAATTTCCATCTAATTCATTTCGAACAATTTCATCGTCCATAATTGCAAAAGTAAGACATAGCTTCGTATATTTCTTTAATGGCACACGCGGCATGAATCGATAATAAAGAAAGGTTGCTGCTGTTCCAAATCCTACAATTGCTGATGCAATTAATATTTTTTTATTTACCATATCGTTTTCCCCTTTTATTTTTTTCCTACCTATTTATAAGAACATAAAATATGTCTTTTGTAAATGCTTAAAAAAATACCCCTTAGGCTCTTCTCCATAGGGGTTCTTTCTCATTTCTTATATCCTTGTTTTTCATTACCTCTTTCTCTTCCTATCTTACCATATTTCTTCCTTCTCTTTTTGCTTCATATAATTTCTTATCAATTTCTCTGAAAATGGAGTCACAAGTTGGTAAAGGAGTAAAATTTTCTATCGTGTAAATCCCGAAACTGCAAGTCGTTTTAATCTCATGTTCATGATATCGAAAAGTTTTGCATTCAATCGCTTGGCGAATCTCTTCTGCTCTTTTTTTTGCTGACTGATTGTCTGTGCCGACAAGGCATAACAAAAATTCATCTCCGCCATACCTTGCTGCCCAATCAGTGCTTTTTTTAATGTCTCTTTTTAACTCCATAGCAAACTCATATAAAAGATAATCCCCGGCAACATGACCATAGGAATCATTTGTCTTTTTAAAATAATCCAAATCAGTAAAAAGTACGGAAAGTGAAGTTTCATGCTTTGCACAATTCTTAATAACATGTGGAAGCATTTGATTGATATATCTTCGGTTATATAGGCCGGTTAATTCATCGGTTACCGACAGTCGATATGCATTTTCCAGCAAAGCTGAACTTTTCCCAATCAAACGATTGATATCTATTTTCCCGGTTACATTTGCAACACATTCCATAATAAGCTTTTTTTTGTCTATCTCGACAGGAAGCATAGTAAAGAGCAGCAGAAGACGTCCCTCCTGTTCCATCCAATACATAGTCGTATCCGATGCCATACATTTATGGTAGAGCTCCTGACGTATCTGAAAATCAAAAGTAGGTATCGGATTCAGAGATTTTGGAATTTGATATTCTGCATAGAGACTTTCACTTTCAA
>JAYFPL010000188.1:0-6606 GCA_034927775.1 Anaerovorax sp.
TTGAAAACAAAAGTAGAAAGCCGAATGGTTGTTATGGATCCATTGAAGGTGGTAATCACAAACTATCCGGAAGATTTGACCGAAGAAATGGTAATCGAAAATAGCAGAGAGGATGAGTCCAAAGGGCTTCGTAAAGTTCCATTCTCCAGAGAACTATATGTAGAACGGGATGACTTTATGGAAGTTCCGGCTAAGAAGTACTTCCGATTGTTCCCGGGAAATGAGGTTCGATTTAAAGGGGCGTACTTCTTGACTTGCAATGAGGTTATTAAAGATAATGATGGAAATGTTATTGAACTTCACTGCACGTATGATCCGGAGACAAAGAGCGGAAGTGGATTTGAGGGCCGTAAGGTAAAGGGAACCATTCATTGGGTAGATGCTAAGACTGCTGAAAAAATTCAGGTGCGTGTTTACAGCTATTTAATGATAGAAGATGAAAACGGTGAAAACGTTATGAATCCGAATTCTTTAACGGTAGAAGAAGCTTATGCAGAACCTGCTATAAAGCAGGCAAGACCAGGAGAAAGATTCCAATTTTTCCGTCACGGCTATTATATTGCAGATGAAAAGTTGACAACGAACGATCAAAAAATATTCAATCAAATTGTTGATTTAAAGAGTTCTTGGAAAAAATAAGAAAATAAAAATATAGGAAAGCCTATTTTTAAAATAGGTTTTCTTTTTTTGTCTTGACTTTTTTTGTTTACAGACGTAAACTTAACTAAGGTTTACAATTGTAAACAATAATACTATAAAGGAGGTGTATTTATGGATTTACCTAAAATTACAGATTCAGAGAGGGAGGTTATGAAGTTATTATGGGAAAAAAGTCCTCAGACTGCAAATGAAATTATTGCGGTACTTTCAGCAAAAATGCAATGGTCAGAGCAAACGATTAAGACTTTTTTAAATCGGCTGCATAATAAAAAAGCGATTCGATTTGAAAAAGATTCAAGGAGCTATCTCTATTACCCTTTGGTAACTGAGGATAGTTATTATTGTGCTGAAAATAAGTCTTTTTTGTATCGAGTTTATGATGGAGCTGTTGGTATGCTTTTTTCTCGCTTTCTAGAAGATGAAATGCTTACAGATGAAGAAATTGAAGATCTAAGTAAATTGCTTGAGAAGAAAAGAAAATCTTTAGAAAAGAAGGATTAAATCATTGATGCAATTTTATAGTAAAAAAAAGAGCTACTCTGAATCCTAGAAAATAGGTTGTTTTGATAGAACAAACCTTAGGCTTCAGAATAGCAGTTTAAAAATGTTCATTATTATTGTATCAAAAGAATTTGAGTACATCAAGTGTACAAAGGTAGATCTATTCCAACTTACAATAATATAAGAAAGGAAAAGTGTTTACTGATGATTTACGTCATATTTCACTCTTTTATAACTACTTCCTGGATTACATCAATCGTTATCATGTTCGTAATATTATTTCGTAAGGTGTTTGGGACTTATATGGGAACAAAATTACGTCAAATACTATGGGGATAATATTACTTCGTTTACTATTTCCAGTACTGCCAGAAAGTTCGATGAGTTTGATGAATTGGATTCCGACACCACAACAAATCATTCAAAGCGTCGCAGAAGGAATTGCAGATAATTCTATAGGACAACCGAACCATAATGAGGAAACAAAGCAAATACAAAGTAAAGAAGCTGAGTTTCAAATGGAACAAAATCATCCTGTATTTTTAATGAATCGTAGTTATAACGATAAAAATGTTACAGGTAGGAAAGAAACGATAAGCAGCTTTGTTTCTTCATCACTAGAGGAGATGTTGTTTTTCATTTGGGCAGCGGGAGTGATATTATTTTTAGGAATAGGTATTACGTCTATTATAATTTTTCAACGAACAAATTACAAAACGGAGCAAGATGTTAGCCCACAGATCTTAGAGGAATTTTTAAACTGTAAACGGATATTAAAAATAAAAAAGAATATTTTGCTGAGACAGTTGCCAAAAATAAACAGCCCTATTATAACCGGAGTTTTTAAGCCTAAAATCTATTTGCCACAAGAATTAATAGAACATATCGGTCCGGAGCAACAGATATCTATCTTACTCCACGAGCTTTTACATTGGAAAAGAAAAGATACCATTTGGAATTTAGTATTATTTCTAGTAATCTCGCTACACTGGTTTAATCCACTTGTATGGTTAGCATCACAGAAAATGAAAGAAGATTGGGAAATGAGTTGTGATGCAGCGGTACTTGAAGTGCTAGGAGAAGATAAAGTGATATCTTACGGTAATGCAATTCTTCAAGTGGCACAATTTCAAAATGGACGGTTAAAAGGATTCTTGTATCAAACCGCCTTTTACGGAAATAAAAAACAAATAAAAAGGAGAATTTTGATGATTAATAAATTTCATATAGGAATGGCAAATAAAATTACAAGTATAGCATTGATTGTTTGTATCGGGTTAGGAATTGTTACTCTAACAGATGCAACCAGTTATGCAGATAGAGCAAAATCAAATGAGAATAATGTAAAGACAACAACCAACCGTTTTGATCCATATGCAACTCCTTCAAAGTTTCAGTTGTACGATTCTAGTTATCAATACTTTGATGAATTAGAACAATTCTGTCGTTATGCTGACTTTTCATTTCAGATTCCAAATGATTTGCCGAAAATTTTTGAAGTCAATGATTATAGAATTCATCGTGATGAAAAACAGACAAATAAATCTGTAATTGAGGTAAATTATTGGTACAATGCTATGAACGGGGCTATGGTGGAAGAAGCGGAAGAAGAACATTTTCAACTAAAAATTTCAGAGAGTAATTTGTTGCAGACAATGATTCCGAATTTAACGGAAGAAGAAAAGAAAGAAAGCCGCTCTACATATCATTATGAAATCAAACACAAAGTATTTGCAGGGATATCAGGAACCCAGCTAACCATTACGAGAAAAGATAAAGAAGGGTATCCTTCTGGGGGCGACAATGAGTCCATAGAGGAGCAAACAGAGTATTTTATTTGGAAAAAAGACGGTGTCTGGTATGCAATGGAATATCTAACGGAAGTAAAACTAAAAGAGAAATCTTATTACTCATTATATTTATCTGATAAAGAAGTTGAGCGTGTAATTGCTTCTTTTACGGATCCGCAAGAGATCACGCATCCAGGGTATAGTCCTAAAAAAGAAATGCCGTCTTTTGCTGTTTATGATGAGAATGATTTAAAAAGAGTTTCTAGGGATTGGGGTTTTTCACCGAAGTTGCCTATGGAGCTGCCTGGTTTAAAAGCAAAATCAGCTAACATGAGTGATGTTCTTTATAATGATGATGAGTATG
Source organism: Anaerovorax sp. (assembly GCA_034927775.1). GTDB lineage: Bacteria > Bacillota > Clostridia > Peptostreptococcales > Anaerovoracaceae > IOR16. The sequence continues at coordinate 3,316 of JAYFPL010000188.1, forward strand.
GTGTTTTTAGTGTACGCTATGTTTCTAGCAAGAATCCTTCATCGAAGTGTATTGCAGAATATGAACAGGCGACCTTACCAGCTGAATATAACAGTCTGGAAAAACTCTATCAGGAACAGCAGAATAGAGAGCTTAAATCTGCTGAAACTGCATGTATATTACAGACAATCGAAGGAGAAAAGGTATATGCCTTAGAAGAGAAAAATAAAACAACCCAGAGAATGCATTATTGTTGGAAGAACGGATCTTTAAGCATTGATGGTCAATTAGGAGACCATATAGAAGTATTAAAAATTTTACTTCGTAAAATGAATTAAAATTAAAAAAAGCTGTCTCCTTATTTAGAGACAGTTTTTTATATTTTTGGTATTGATTTTGTTCGTTTAGATTTTACCTTTATGAATCCATTTGTTTTTATATTAGTTTTAAAACGTTCTACTGATTTTGACTAAAAATTTGACGGTTTATTTGTCCAAAGTATATCAATTTTTTGCATTTGGTTTCTCTTATGTTCCGTAAGAGAATGGACATATTTTTTTAATGTAATAGAAACATCTGCATGTCCTAAAATTTCGCTTACAGATTTTATATCCATACCAACTTCAATCGCTCTAGTGGCAAAAGTATGCCGAAGAGTATGAAAGCTTGCAGACTCTATTCCAATTCGGTTTGTTAATTTTTTAAAATAGCTTTGTACTGTCCGAGGATCAACAAAATTTTCTTCATGATTACAAACAACAAATTTCAGATTATTTGACTTCTTCTTTAATTCTAAATAACGACATAACCCCCTGGAAAATGGGATATCCCTTATTGAAGAACTGCTTTTAGGAGTCCCTATTACTATTCTAGTTTTTTTGTTTTCTTCTTGAGAAATAAGTTTTATTCTTTGTAAATTAGAAGTAACTCTTAAAATTGCATTGGATAAATCTATGTCTTTCCATTGCAATGCACATACTTCACCAAGCCTTAGACCTGTATAAAGTGCAAGTATTATGGCAATTGATAAATAATGCTCCGAATTCAAAACCGCATCTTCAAGTGTTTTTTGTTCATCCACACTCAAAACACGAATATTGCTGTACTTGTCTGTAGGAAGTTTAATTTTCAAGCAAGGGTTTTTATCAATTAAATTATTCTCCAAAGCTTGTTTTAACGCCGCAGATAAAATTGTGTGTATATCCTTAACGCTCTTTGAAGATAAGCCACCTTTTCCATCTAATCTTCCATTTGTTAACTTCTCATTGAAAAATACCTGTAAATTAAAAGTCGTTAACTGTTTCAAATCGAAATATCCTAATTTAGGAATGATATGATTATGAATACAATAATAGTAATTTGAAAATGTTGAATCCTTTACATTAAACTTAGCATATTGATTTAACCATAATTGAAGCCATTCTGCTAATTTATACTTTGTTTTCGATACTTCTAATAATCGATTTGCAGTAGCAATTCCTTGTTTTGCGACTATTAATTTTTTTTTCACTTCAGAATATGTTTTTCCATATAAAGAATGATATTTTTTTTTACCTGTTGTGTTATCTATAATTATAGCATATCGACCTTCCCACCGACCATCCAAACGCTTATAAATATTTTCACCTTTTCTTGGCATTGTCATTTCCTCCTGATGCATTAAAATTTGACCAAAATAATTACCACTTATAACCATAAATATAATTTATAAAAATCAAAATTATTTGATTTTTAAATAATCAAATGATATTATATGAAATATACAAATCAAAATTCTTCAATTTTAGACTATTTTCGACATATCTTTAGTAAATTTTAGCTTGTAATACTTTTTGTGTCTATACTATTACGTATAAATATCCAAGTATTACCATTCATAAAGGTAAAATCTTTATGAATCCATTTGTTTTATATAATTATTTTGTGCAGATATACTACTTCTATACAATTCATTTAATTTATTGATTTGAATGATAAAGGAACTTGCGTATGAAACATAACTATGAAAGTAATGAATTAATTCATGAAATGAATTTATTAAAAAATACCTTTGATGTAGTGAGGCTTATTGATGTTAAAAAACATAAGCAATGCACTTTTTTATTGAAACAAACTGACATACAGTATAGTGATTATGAATGTTACTCTATGTGTAAAGAAAATCATCATATATTAAACTGCATATTAATTAAAGCATTTCAAAATAAAACAATATATACAAAGTTTGAATTCTTTCATAACGATATCTATTATTTTGTTGCAAAATATGTACAAGTAAACGGATTTGATTTTGTTTTAGAATTAATCAGTAAAATGAACAAAAATAAAATGCTTGATTGTACTCAATACAATTCGTTAGAAATTCCAAACGATTATTCGTCCCATAAAAAAGTAAAAATTGGACGGAAACTTCCTAGAAAGAAGAATTCAATGATTTCTTTTTACAAGTTATCAGAGAGTATAAATAATAATGAATTTTACTTGCTTTATCAACCTAAAATTGAGAATCTAACAGGCAGAGTAATCGGATTGGAAGCATTAATTCGATGGTCTAAAATGGATAGCCATTTGAATTCTTCAGAAAGTTTCATTATAAATTTTGAGAAAAATAATTTAATTCATTTAATTGATTACTATGTTTTACGTAAAATAATTGAACTGATGAGAAGTTGGAAAGAGCATAGGGAAAAAATAATACCAATATCGATAAACATGTGTTGTTCGACATTACTTCGGGATGACTTTTTTATAACAATTAATCAGATGATGGGAAATTATACTTTTGCAAGTAAAATAGAAATTGAAATAACCGAAAGAAATATACCGTTAGATAAGATAAGAGAGCTGACAGGTGTAGTAGAGCGACTAAAAAAATTAGGCTTTCATATTGCTTTGGATGATTTTGGAGCATATTCAGCGAATTACCCTTTGGTCTTTGAGCTTAATATAGACACTTTAAAAATAGACAAGTCTATGATTGCTAATATAAAAAGTAATGTAAAAATACAAAAAATCTTAGAAAATATTTTTTCAACATGTAAAGCATTTGACATTCGAGTCATTGTAGAAGGGGTAGAGGAAAAAGAACAGATTGAAATACTGACAAGGATAGGGTGTCAATTTTCACAAGGCTACTATTTTTCAGAGCCGGTCTCGCTTTCTTTAATAAAGCAGACATATGGATAATAAAGCGGATATATTGATCAAATTCTTTTTCTTTTACAAACTAAGTCATAGATTTACAGCAACATAATAATAGGAATTCAGGAGGATTTAATAACATGAAATCATTAAAAATTCGGTTGGTGATTA
>JAYFPL010000106.1:0-10714 GCA_034927775.1 Anaerovorax sp.
TTAAAAGAAAATTTCAAGCAGAAAAAGGCCGGTACTTTACATTTGAGTGTCTCTTTAGGCTGTGCAGAGAGAGCAGAAAAAAATCAGAAACTAGATTATGTAATTCGGCAGGCAGAAGAGTGGATGTATCATCAAAAATTATTAGAAGGAAAAAGTTATAGAAATACAATTATTAATACGTTACTAGCTACGCTTTATGAAAGAAGTATGGAAACCGAGGAACACGCTAAAAGGCTTTCAAAATATTGCAAAGCAATTGGGAAAGAACTGAATCTTACTGATAAAGCAATGAATGAATTATCGCTGCTATCTTTATTGCATGACATTGGAAAAGTTGGAATACATCAAAGCGTTTTAAAAAAGCCAGGTATTCTTTCTCCGGAGGAATGGAATGAGATGAAAAAGCATTCGGAAATCGGCTATCGCATTACTCAAAATGCACCTGAGCTTTCACTTGTTTCAGAATATATTTTATTCCATCACGAACGTTGGGATGGAAATGGGTATCCAAAAGGTCTAAAGGGTGAAGAAATTCCTATATACTGCCGCATTCTAGCCGTCGCAGATGCTTTTGATGCAATGACCAATGATAGAGTTTATCGAAAAGCTCTTACTCAAGAGGATGCGATAAAAGAACTAATCCGTCATTCCGGAACACAGTTTTCACCGGATATTGTGGAAATATTTGTGAAAGTTTTACAAAGAGAACAGGATAATAATGGAACGGACAAGTTATAATATAGAATTAATAAAAAGATTTAATCAATAAAAGTGTCAAAATGGTAAATCAATTCTGCTGGCATGCGGTATAATATGGTTTATTTCTGTTCGAAAGCCAAGAAGAAAAAATTAAATATTAAATAAGATGTTAGATACAATTTGGATACAATTATGATGTATTATGCATTATGAATCAATGGAGGTCAAAGGATAATGATAAAAATATTAGTTGTTGAAGATGAAAAATCTATTTCTGATTTAATTAAGATGAATTTACTTGATGAAGGTTATGATTGTACTTGTGCCTATGATGGTGAAGAAGCTGCAAATTTAATAGAAAAACAAGTGTTTGATTTAATTTTATTAGATATCATGTTACCTAAAATTAATGGATATGAGCTAATTGAGTATATCAATTCCTTTGACATACCAGTCATTTTTTTAACAGCAAAAGCAAGTGTAAAAGATAAAGTAAAAGGGCTGAAAGCCGGCGCAGAAGATTATATAACAAAACCGTTTGATATTATGGAACTTTTGGCTCGTGTGGAGAGGGTTCTTCGAAGATATAATAAAACTTCGCAACAGATCAGTTTTTCTGATATCAAAATTGATATTCTGGCAAGAATGGTTTATAAAAACAATGAACCGATTAATTTAACAGTAAAAGAATTTGATCTGCTTGTTTTATTTGCAAGAAATAAAAATAAAGCGTTGTATCGAAGTCAAATCTATTCTCAAGTTTGGGGAGAAGAATACATGGGTGACAGTAGAACCGTTGATTTACACGTACAAAGGATGCGAAAAAAATTATCATTAGAGAATCAAATTGTATCAGTTTATAAAGTTGGTTATCGGCTGGAGGTTACGGATTGAATCTTTTTTGGAAGATATTCTTTACTACTATGTTCGTAAGCATTACCTGCTTTTCTATAGGAGGATATTTTTTAGTTAACTCCAATATGAATGCGCTTATGAAAAATGAGGCTAATATTGCTTATGAGTTAGGGGATATGGTGTATTATTCACTGAATAATGAATTAAGACTTATGGATCAATCTTATTTTATAGATGAATTGGACTCTGAAGTTTTTGATTTGATATCCTATATTTCTGAATCCATCAATATTAAAAATTCCAATGGAAAAATCTTATTCACTGTTATAAGTGATGATATGGGAATCTTATTTTCCTCGTTGGACAAACAATTTGATAAAAATTTATTAAATTCAATGAATGAAGATGAAAAAGGATATACCTTAAAAAAAACGAAAGAAGGGATTTACTTACAAGCATTAAGACCTGCTGTTTTTTTAGGATATGATTACCATATTGAAACTGTTCGTAATGTTTCTTATATTTTTGAAACGCAAAGAGAGCAATATCAATTATTGGTTAAGATCATTTTAGGTATGTTATTGTTAGCAGGTATCATTACCTTTTTATTATCGAAAATTTTAATGAGACCGATTGTGTCTTTGAGTAAAGTAACGAAAGAGATTTCTGCTGGAAAGCTAGAAAAAAGAGTTATCATTTCTGGTGAAGATGAATTTGCATTGCTTTCTTCGAACTTTAACAAAATGGCAGATGATTTGGAAGAAAAAATACATTTGCTTGAGAATGAAGCAGAAAAAAAAGAAATGTTTGTCGGTGCCTTTTCCCATGAATTAAAAACACCACTTACCTCTATAATCGGATATTCTGATATGCTTCGAAGAAAAGAAATGGACAAAGACAGAATACATCTTTGTGCAAATTATATATATACAGAAGGAAAAAGACTGGAGATGCTTTCAATGCGACTCCTAGAATTTATTGTAGTTAAGAATCAAGAGATATATCCTGTAGATATATCAATTAAGACATTTTTTGATGAGATATTTGCAGTAGTGGAAAATCAATTAAGTCAATCAGATATTTATTTACGAACTGAAATTGAGGATGTGATTTTATCGTTTGAGCCAGAGCTTATGAAAACAGTATTTCTTAATATTATTGATAATGCAAGAAAAGCTTTTGATCATAGCGGAACAATATTTGTACAAGGGAAAGTAGAGGAACAGCAATATAAAGTAAAAATTATAGATAATGGAAAAGGAATGGAAGAAGAGGAATTATCAAAAATAAAAGATGCTTTTTATATGGTAGATAAGTCACGAGCTAGAAAACAGGGCGGTGCTGGGCTGGGATTAGCTTTATGTGATCAAATATTAAAAATGCATGGATTTACCATTGACTTTGAGAGCAAATTAAATGAAGGAACTACGGTTACTATAACAATGAAAGGGCTGACCTATGAAAAATAAAAAGAATTTTATGAAATTGGGTTTTCTTTTTATATTGCTTTTTTTTGTGGCAGCAACTCCTATTTTATTGACCGAGTACGATAATATGCGATTATTAAATAGACCAATTGTAACCGTTATGCCTGATGATTATTTAAATCATCAAAAGCAAAATACAATGCAATCTTTTGAGCGAATTAAAATGATTATCAATGCAAATAATCAAAAGACAGGTATCATTACGGAGCAGAAAGTCGATATTGCCAAGGATAAGGAACGGTTAGGCGAAATCGTAAAAAAAATCGAAGAACAGATGCAAATTCTTCAAACAAAAAATGCGATTCCTACCTTTGATATTGCAAATACTTATTATATAAAAAGCATTAATAAGACAATGTATATGGATAGTATGTACCCTGAACAATCTGTGGGGATTTGGGAAATATTACTTATTTATACTAATGTTTCTGTTGAAGTATGGGTGGATGTGGAAACGAATATGCTTTATTTAATTTCTTTATTCTCTGATAATGAAACATTTAATTTTGATATATCTAACATATCTGAAAAAAATTTTTTAGAATATATTAGTAATGGTACAGAAAATATAAAATTTCATAAAAAAGAAGAATTATATGATGATTCAATAAAAAATAGAAGAGGCTATTTTTATTTAGAGAAAGAAGGAAGTGTAGTTGAATATTATTATACGATTGAAAAAAAATATATTGCTTATTATTTGATGGTTTAATAAATGATGCAAATTTGATGAAAAAAAGTGAATAATTGGATACAAACGCTCTGTATAATGAGATACAGAGCGTTTACTTTTGTATTTGTATAATATGATTTCGGGATTGATGATAAGGAATTTATCGTTTTAATCGGATCATTCAGGTATGCAGTTTCTTAAAAAATAATAATAAGTATGCTACTTTGATGCAAAACAAAAACAAGTCTGATGCACTTATTTCGTAAAATAAATTCGAGATAAGTGCTTTTTATATGCTAGGGGAAAAGAATGAATAATAAAGTGAGGATTCGGTCGAGAAGAGCAATGTATTATCAGATGGCTGTCATTAAGTAGAAAAAAGCATTTGTCTAAATAGTATTTTTATAAGTTATTGGGAAAGAGATAATGGGGGGGTTAGGTAAAAATATGAACGGAATAAGAAACGAAAGACAAAGGGGGAAAAATATACATATTCGGTTAATCTTACTTTTTATTGTTTGGGGAATTTGTTTTGTTCTTGGAATGAAAATTGCGATGCCGGATTTGGGGATTAATGGGTTAAAACTATTTTCTAATACATTGCCTAAGACATCTTATGCAAATGAAAATTTACCATTGAGTGGGAAAACAATTGTAGTTGATGCAGGACATGGGGGCTCAGATTCAGGAACTTTAGGTGTAATGACTGGTGTGCGGGAAGATGTTTTGAGTTTAGAAATTGCAACGTTATTGGAGTTAAAACTGAAAAAAATGGGTGCCAGTGTTGTGATGACAAGGACGAAAGAAATAACAGAAGCGCTAAGAAATGAAAGAAAGCTATCTTTTGAGGAACGTGGAGCAATCATTGAAGGTTCAAATGCCGATATGATGTTAAGCATACATCAAAATTTTAACGAAGATAGCAGTCAAATAAAAGGGGTGCAGATCCTGCTTCGAGACAAGGAGTATTTAGACATTGCTACACAATTTCAGAACACATTTAATAATGCATTAGGTACTCGTTTAAATATAATTAAAGACCAATATGCGGTATTGAGTTTCGGCAATCAGCCATCATTTATCATTGAATGTGGATTTCTGTCAAATTCTGAAGATGAATCAAATTTACAGACGAAAGAATATCAAGAAAAACTTGTTGATATTTTGTGCGATGAAATTCAAAGACAGTTAAATAGTTCGTTTAACTAGAAATATTTAGAGTTAGGATAAAAGTGATAAAATACGATTTATTCTATGAAAGGATAGTAAGATGAGAAAAACAAAATGGCCCATTCTGTGTATGCTTATATTGGCTATTTCATTAACTGCTTGTGTTCCCACTGCTGGGAATGAAGGAGATACGGGGCAGATTAAGGCGGAGGATGGAAAAGCACAAACGATTGATTGGATGGAAAAAGATAAATATTTTATTTCTTCACAAATTCAGGAAATTGCTCCCATAAATAATATGGATTTATATGAAGTTGTGTATGATGCAGCAAATGCGATGGAAGATGAAGTAGATATTTCTGCATATACGGTAAGCAAAGAGGAGCTACAAAATATTTTGGAAATTATATGGGATAAGGGGAACGCTGAATTTTTTTACTTAAAGGAAATGCCGACTGTTTCTCAAGACAATAAGTCGGTGAAAATTACATATGCTTTCTCAAAAGATGAAATATTGGAACTAAAAGATAAATTTGCTAAAGAAGTAGACTATATTTTAAATGACGTGATTGATCAAAATGCAACGGATTTACAAAAACAATTTAGTATATATGATTATTTGTTAAAAAGTTCCACTTATAATTATGATTTTTTTGATAATGGAATCGATATGACTCCAGAAGAGCTAATGCAGCTTAGTGATGAAGAATTAGAAGATATTGGGGGAAAAATGGCGGAATCGGAAGAAACCAATCGAGCAAAAAAATATAATACTGCAAATGCTTATGGTGTAATTGTAAATAAAAAAGGTATATGCTTTGGCTTTGCAGGAGCTCTCAACTTCTTATATAACAAAATAGGTATAGAGACAAGAGTGATATCTGATAAATTGAACACGCATTCTTGGAATATAGTTAAAATTGACGGTAAATATTATCATGTTGATTTAACAAATGATGTTGATAGTGGTAAGAATTTAAAGCATTTTAATTTTACGGATGAAGAACGACCGAATGAGGGTTTATTGCTCAGTTGGTATGAACCATTTTTCGAAAGAGGTAAGGAGAATGTAATTTGTAATGATAATCGGTTTGAATATTTCAGAGATGTAAAAGACTACAAACTGGTAAAGAATAAAATTCAATTTACAGACAGCAAAGACGGAAAAAAATATGTAATGAATATTGATGGTACAGAGAAAGAACTTATAAACTGAAGATTTTTTTGTCTAAAGTATAGGCATCATGAAATATTTCATGATGCTTTTTTGCATGGAACAGTAAATTTAAAGTAAGCAATAATATTATGAAGTTTTCGAAATCAATTTACTTTTATAAAAATACCTGTTAAAATTTTACTAGAGTATATCTAATATTTGATTTAATCTAATAAACTAAATAAGACGATAAATGATTCATTAAAGGAGGAAAAACTATGGAGTTGACATCTTACGATAATGTAACTAAGTATATTACTGAAGAATGCATTCGAAATTACAGAGAAAAAGATGTGATTAGTCCAATTGATCTGGCTGTACATTTGATGGAATTTCCGGAAATGAAAATGCACTGCCCTCAACATCATTATTTAATTCCTGCAGTTATGCTGACGGCAGCTTATAAATTTCAGGGAAGACCCATTGAAATGCTGCAGGATGGATTGACCGAAGCAATGCTGCGAGCTAAAAATGTTTTGGCTGGCTTTTGCGGACTATATGGAAGTTGTGGTGCAGCGGTAGGATTAGGAATTTTTTCAAGCATTCTAACGGATACAACACCTCATTCTGTTGAAACATGGTCTTTGACAAATCGAATTGTTGCAGAAAGTTTATTGCGAATCGCAGAAATAAACGGACCGAGGTGCTGTAAACGAAATTCATTTTTTGCACTTTTGCTAGGGGAGAAATTTACGAAAGAGCAATTTGGAATTGATTTAGGTACAACAGAAAAAATTTCTTGCAGTTTTTATTCCAATAACCAAGACTGCAGACAGAAGGAATGTCCATTTTTTCCAATGAATTAAAAGGAAGGTGCCAAATATGAGAGTAAATATTACCGTTCCTGAATTTATTATGAAAAAAGTTGGTGCTTATGCATGTAAATGCCAGTGCACTGAAATTGATATGGAAGAAAAAACAGGTAAAATTTTTTGGAGGAAGGATAAAAACGATTCAGTAGAAATTGGAGATATCCTTTGCGAAATAGAATTAGAGAAGAATGTGGGTGAAGTTAAGTCGGATTATGCAGGGCATTTGGTTGAAATCTGTATGGAAGACGGGGATGATTGTACATTAGGGAGTATACTCGGTATATTAGAAACAGATTAATATTATTTAAAGTGATAGTTGGGCAAAAATCAGGCTGTCTATGCCTAATTTGCCCTCACTTTTTTAAACTATATTAGAAAAGACCTTGTGCCATCATAGCATCCGCTACTTTTATAAAGCCTGCAATGTTTGCACCATCTACATAGTTTCCGGGTACTCCGTATTCTTTTGCAGATTCAGAAATTTTTTCAAAAATATCATTCATAATCTTTTTCAGCTTTAAATCTGTTTTATTAAATTCCCAAGAATAGCGTATGCTGTTTTGAGCCATTTCTAGAGCGGAAACTGCTACGCCGCCTGCATTTGATGCTTTACCAGGAGCGAACAATACGTGATTCGCTTGTAAATAATGAGTAGCTTCTAAGCTAGTGGGCATATTAGCACCTTCAGCTACAGCAATCACACCATTTTTAACCAATTCTTTTGCATCCTCCAACTGCAATTCGTTTTGTGTTGCACAAGGGAGGGCAATATCGCATGGTGTGCTCCATATTCCTTTTCCTTCATGATACACTGCGTTGGGACGATAAGATATGTATTCAGAAAGGCGTTGCTGTTTTACTTCTTTTATTTCTTTAATCACTTCTAAGTCAATTCCATCCGAATCATAAATCCATCCGGAAGAATCACTCATTGTTACAACTTTTCCGCCCATTTCTTGTGCTTTCTGGCAAGCATAAATTGCAACATTGCCGGAACCGGAGAGAACAAAGATTTTTCCATCCATTGATTTGTTGTTTGCCTTTAACATTGCATCTAAAAGATAAAGAAGACCAAATCCTGTGGATTCTTTTCGAACTAAAGAGCCTCCATAAGATAAGCTTTTTCCGGTAAGAGCGCCTGTATGTTGATTGCATAAACGCTTATATTGCCCAAAAAGATAGCCAATTTCCCGACTGCCCACTCCGATATCTCCTGCGGGAACATCGGTATCTGCACCAATATGACGGTGAAGCTCTGTCATAAAACTTTGACAGAAAGTCATTATTTCACGGTCGGATTTTCCCTTTGGATCAAAATCTGATCCGCCTTTTCCGCCACCAATTGGCAAGCCTGTTAGAGAATTTTTAAAAATCTGTTCAAAACCAAGAAATTTGATGATGCTAAAATTAACTGTAGGATGAAAGCGCAGGCCTCCTTTATAAGGGCCAATCGCATTATTAAATTGTATGCGGTAACCGCGGTTGATTCTAATTTTACCTTGATCATCGATCCAAGAAACACGAAATTTAATTTGACGGTCCGGTTCTGTTAAGCGTTCCAAAATTCCGGATTCACGGTATTGAGCATGTCTTGCAATAACGGGTTCCAATGATTGCAGAACTTCAGTTGCTGCTTGAAGAAACTCCGGCTCATTCGTGTTGTTTTTCATTAAATTGCTAAGCTGATTCACCATGTAAGTCATATTATCCTCTCCTTGCTGTAAGTTGTATTGAATCTCGTTCATATAAGTAATGCCGAATTAATTTAATACTTTAGCATAGGAAAAGACAAAATGCAATAATAATTTCTGTTTGTGATATTATTTTAATATAAAAACATTAATATTTATAGAAAATTAAAATTTAACAGAAATTATTTCTGTTAAATAATGCGGACAAAAATGACCTTTTCATTAGCTCTTTTAAAATATAATTAAGTATGATACGGTACAAATGTAAAGTTTTTTTATGGAAGAAATAAAAGAATGGGAGGCGAATAACAGTGCATTTTATGAATTTATTTAAGAATGCAGTTGAAATATCGAAACGAATTTGTGAGCAGATATTAAAAGAAGGAGATATTGCGATTGACTGCACCATGGGAAATGGAAACGATACCGTCTTTTTATGCAGTTTAATTGGAGAAAATGGGAAAGTGTATGCTTTTGATATTCAGGAAAGTGCCGTAGTCAATACACGACAGAATCTTCTGAAATATGGCTATCTTGAAAGGGCCGAGTTAATACTCGATGGGCATCAAAACATTGATAAATATGTGAAAGAAGAAGTTCGATTAATTCTATTTAATTTGGGATACTTACCCAAAGGCAATCATGATATTACCACAAAGAAAGATACTACCATAGAAGCAGTTGAAAAGTGCATAAATATACTTAAGCCTAAGGGAGTTATATTATTGGTAATCTATCCGGGGCATTTAAGCGGAAGTGAGGAAAAAGAGGCTTTAGAAAATTTTACTTCAAACTTAAATCAAAAAGAATTTACTGTGACAAAACTCTGTTTTTTAAATCAGATTCATCATCCGCCAGAACTTATTTGTATTGAAAAGGTTTAAAATCAATCAAGTTGTAATAAAGATTTGGAATTAAATCGTATAAAATAGGAAAAAGGAAGTGTGGTAATAAAAACTACACTTTATTATTGACAAATTTGTCTAATGACAGTAGACTAAAATTGTCTAATGATATTAGACAAAGGAGGGTAATATTATGGTGCGATATAGGTTGGGTGAAAAAGAGCAGCAATTTGCTGACTTAATATGGGAAAATGAACCGATTGCTTCAGGAGATTTGACAAAGTTATGTGAGATAGAATTCAACTGGAAAAGAACGACTACTTATACTATGCTGAAACGACTTTGTGATAGGGGCCTTTTTGAGAATAATAAAGGGACTGTTTCAGCACGAATTAGCAAATCTGATTTTCATGCAGTGCAGGGTGAAGAATTTATAAAGGAAAGTTTTGACGGATCTTTACCACAGTTTTTTGCGGCATTTACGAGAAGAAATAAACTGAGCAGCAAGGAAATCAATGAATTACAGAAGCTGATTGACGAGCATAAGGAGGAGTAGAAATGCTGGATTACTTATTTTTGCGGATCCTAAATATGAGCTTTATTGCAAGCATTGTAATTTTATTGGTTTTGATTGTGAGGCTTTTTTTGAAAAAAGCTCCAAAGATTTTTTCCTATTTGCTCTGGAGTGTTGTATTGTTTCGATTACTCTGCCCCTTTTCCTTTGAAAGCCGCTTTAGCTGGCTTTCGATTAGCGGTATTAAAGCAGAGCAGATGAAACCCTTTCCGGACCATTTCACAACACTAGGCACAGTACAAAATGCAGACAATGCAATCTTGGGTAGTCCTGAGATTATTACGGAGCAATCACTAACAGTACAGCAAACCGTTCCTTTGATGGAAAACATTTTTACATTGATTTGGACTATAGGTATTGTTGTACTGCTTATTTATAGTGTAATATCTCTTTTAAAATTGAAAAAAAAGTTAAAAAATGCAACGCATGAGAATGAAAACATCTATATTACTGCCAATCTAGATACCCCTTTTGTAATGGGTTTGATCCGTCCTAAAATTTTTCTGCCTGAAAATCTTATTGGTGAAGAAAAAAAATATATCCTCTTGCATGAGCAAACTCATATTAGACGATTTGATCATATAGTGAAAATCGTAAGCTTTTTTGCATTATGTATTCATTGGTTTAATCCTTTTGTATGGATTGCGTTCTTTTTAAGCGCGAAGGATATGGAGATGTCCTGTGATGAAAGT
>JAYFPL010000157.1:0-1580 GCA_034927775.1 Anaerovorax sp.
TCCATATAAAGAGTTATTGGTTGCAAATTCTGCATCTGAAGTATTACCCATAGCAACCTGCATGTAGTAGTTATCAAAGTAAATGCTGTCACCCTCAATAAGCTTGTTAAGGTTTGGAGTAATCTCCACCCCGTTATACTCTCTTCCAATTAAAAAGTTTTGAAAAGACTCTACTTGAATGACAATCAAATTTTTACCTTCTCCAACGCCATAAAGAGGTCCGTCAATTGACCTTTCATATGCAAAATCTTGACTGCTAGCTAAAACAGTATCTGCACTCCCAAAAAAATAATTTACAATGTCCTTAACATGGTAAGAGAAAAACTCTTGATTACTAATTGATTTGCTCATAGTACTCACTGAAGATGTGCCAACCAAAACAGCAATTAATATAATTGATAAAAATCCTTTTGCAAGCCTCTTTTCCCAAAATTGTTTCCATTTTATTTTTAATGTTCTATTTTCTTTCACTTAATATCCTCCGTTTTTACGGTTTTTTTAAACCATATCATATATATCTTATTTATATTCAAGCCAAGTGTCAATGTTTTGTTACTTCATGACATTAAATTGATTAATTATTACAAAAATGTAAAATTTTGTTGATTTTTGATATTTTAAAAATTATTATAATATTAGCTTCCTTAAAATAAAAAATACTGATTTGAGTCGATAGAAAGGTTTATCGTATGGAAAATGAAAAGAATCTAACTCATCGTGTCAAGCATATATCAAAAACAAAAGCTTGCACCTTATGCGGTAATCAAGCTACTGAGACACAATTTAAAGGTCACTCCGTTTGCTGCCGCTGTCTAGAATTCGTTAAAACTAATTTTTAACCGAAACTTCTCGTATTTGGTTCCCCAACCGATTTATTTTTTGGAAGCAAATTTAAAACGCATCAGGTTACTATTCTACCTGATGCGCTTTTTTAAAACTGTAATTACTTTTGTATTTATATTCCTGTCATAAACATACGTGCAACACTTAATTCCCAAGGTATTTTCGCAGTGTATTCTACTGTATTACTATCGATTTGTGTCGCTCCGGGGTACCACGAAGCATTTCTAGCACTTTGATGTTCCTTAAAATTAATTACCATTTTATATTCTTCTTCAATCGGCATTAATTCAATTTTAGATTCTAATGCTTTTTTCACACCTTCTTCGATTTTTTCTATAACATTTTCTGGATGAATATTCCATGTACCATTACCAATTCCCGCCTTAGTCTCTACAGTAAAAATTTCTGGATGACTTTTTTTTGCAAGCTGACACATTCCAGCATCACCTGAAATAAATATAGATGGAACCTTATGATCGGTTGCCCAAAGCGCATTTAATGAAAATTCCGAGTACAATTCTCCATTTATTTTTATCCAATTAAATAACTCGTGCTCAATTGTATGAGACAATGAGCTTGTATCACTTCCTTCTGGAGAATGGTATCCAATGTAAATTGCCGCATTAAAACTATCATCTAAGCCACTCATCATTGATGCCGGAGATGTCATCCAGCCTCTAATTAATTGTACACCCTTAGGTAATTTAGTAATATCAATATTTAAAGCATCTCCATGT
>JAYFPL010000149.1:0-1975 GCA_034927775.1 Anaerovorax sp.
TAATCAATAGTTGCATTTGGAAGAAGCAATAAAAATTCATCTCCGCCCCATCGAGCAATAATATCATCCTTGTCACAGGTTTCTTTAAAAACCTCTGACACTTTTTTCAACAGCTCGTCACCCATTTTATGTCCAAAAACATCATTTGTAATTTTAAGACCATTTACATCTCCCATTACAACAGAAATTGGAATATGTCTGTCATAGTCTAATCTTCGAATTTCCTCCTCAATAAAACGGCGGTTATAAAGACCCGTAAGAGCATCATGATAACTGAGAAAAAGTATTTTATTTTGCTGCGCTTTCTCCAATCTGATATCTCGGAACACCATTACTACACCAAAGGTCTCCCCATCTTCATTCTTTATCGGTGCAGCACTGTCTGCAATCGTAATTCTCTCACCATTTTTACTGATCAAAAAGGTATGATTTGCAAGACCAATTATCTTTCCGGTTCGAAGAACTTTTTTTATTGGATTTTCAACCAGTTCTTCTGTTTCTTCATTCCTTAGTATAAAAACCCCTTCAAAATCTATTCCGACAGCCTCATCATTACTCCATCCCACAATCTCTTCCGCTACTTTATTCAGTGACGTAATTTTACCATTTGTATCAGTTGTAACGACTCCGTCTCCAATCGATTTTAAAGTTGTATTCAATAACTCTTTTTCACGAAATAAATTTTTCCGATATGTCTCTCGATCCGTAACATCAAAGATGATAGAAAAAAGCTGCGGTTTTTCTCGTTCGCCAATTGGACAGGAATATACCTCTACAAGTCTGACTTCTCCACTATACAAACGATGTGGAAAAATAAAATGCTCTTTTTTACGTTCAAATGCAGATTTTCTTAATTTCGCAGTTTCTTCTGCCGGCAGCATATTAATTTCTTGTATATTCATACGTAAGAGTTCGGATTTTCGATAACCATAGAAATCACATGCAGAAGGATTAACGTCCAATATCCTCCCGGTAATGGGATCAATAATCAGCATATTTGCGATGTGATCACTAAACATGGATTGCAATCGCTGTAAAAGAACAAGATGGTTTTCTTGGAGCTCTTTATATTTTGTAATATCCTTTCGAGAAACAATAATATATTGATGTTCCGATTCGGCAGCTAGCGATAAGCTGGTTAAAAAATTGTATATTCTACCGTTTGTATGTAAGATTTCCTCCAAAATAAGATTTTTATTTTGCCTGATTGGCTGTAAATAAAATTCATTAAGAGCTCTTCCATCATGCTCACCCCATACTTCTACCGGAGTTTTTCCTATAATATCGCTATTTTGTAATCCGGTAACCTTTTCGTGAGCAGCATTCAGACATATATAGTAAAAATTATCGTTTTTATATTCGGCCATAAACATTGCATCTTGTGTACTATTAAATACAAAATCAAGATTATTTCTTGTCTCTTCCAATTCTTTTTTTTGCTGCATCAATTCACTCAAAATTAATTTTTCCGGTGTGATATTGCGTAATAGAATTGCAAATATATCATTGTCTATTATAAAAGCATGAAAGTGATACCACTCATTTTGAGGTTCGAAATAGATTTCTTTTAATTCAGCATTTTTATATTTTGTTAATCTATCATATAATTCATTATAATCAATACCTAGTTTTTTAAAAAAGGCGGATGTGCTTACACTGATTAGCGCTTCACGGCTTACTTCGAATGACGATTCAAAGTTAGGATTTAATTCAACAAAAATACTGTCAACAACTTTACCATTTTGATCATAAACAAACTGATTGCAAGCAAATGCATAAGGGAATTGGCGAATAAGCAGATTTGATAATCTCTCCATCATGAATAACCATCCTCTCTTTTGTTCATTCCACAAGTGATACAATATTCTATTTCCATCATAACTTTAGCTGGCTTAACTGTGAATCAATAGGTTATCAAGCAATGTTTTACCAAATGATTCCTATATTTATTATCATATTCCCGTGGCAATTTTAT
>JAYFPL010000054.1:0-55408 GCA_034927775.1 Anaerovorax sp.
ACAAAAGGTACCTTAATTGTTTTGGATAAGATGGCCGGTGATCAAATTGATATTTATGTAAATGGTCAAGCTGTAGCCAAAGGCGATGTCGTTGTTGTTGATGACTCTTTTGGTGTGAGAATTACAGAGATTTTAAAGGGACATGAATTATTATTTAAAAACACAAATATGAAAGCATAAAGGTAGAATATTGTGACTGAACTAATTTTAGCAATGATTGCCATGATTGGCGTTATTTATCTAAGTTATTTGTTTAGTAAATATCTAGCAACAGGTACATCTAAGATGAATAGCGCAAAATATATGAAAATTATCGATCGGCTTCCTACAGGGCAAGACCGATCTGTTATTATATTACAAATCGGCGATAAGCATTATTTGGTTGGGAATACATCTCAATCTATTAATATTTTAACGGAATTATCAAAAGATCAATTAGTTGAGCTTCCAAGTGAAGGGCATATGGCTATACATACCGATTCGTTTAAAAATGCTTTAGAGGGAATGCTCAATAAAAAAACAAAGGAGAAATAAAATGAGAGGTATTCTTTCATGCTAGATTCATTGGTAAATATTAACGGAAATCATGTACAAACTTTAGAGCTTTTAGTCTTACTTACTATCATTACATTATTACCTTCTATTATAGTAATGATGACTTCTTTTACGAGAATTATTATCGTACTATCTATTTTACGAAATGCATTAGGATTGCAGCAAACACCTCCCAACATGGTATTAACTGGAATTGCTTTATTTCTTTCATTGTTTATTATGACACCGGTTATGCAAGATATTAATACGCAGGCGTATCAACCATATCAGCAAGGTCAAATTACACAAGAGGTTGCATTGGAGAAAGCGTCTGTACCCATGAAGGAATTTATGTTAGCTCAAACAAAAATTGACACTTTAAATATGTTTTTGGAGTTTGCAGATAAAGAAGCTCCTGAGAATTTGGATGAACTTCCAATGACAATCGTAGTTCCGGCATTTATGACAAGTGAATTGAGCCGCGCTTTTACGATGGGATTTTTGATTTTCATTCCTTTTTTAATTATAGACATTATTGTATCCAGTACATTAATGTCAATGGGAATGATTATGCTTCCGCCTGCTATGATTTCATTACCGTTTAAAATATTATTATTTGTTGTGGTAAATGGGTGGGATTTACTTTTTTCAACTTTGGTTAAAAGTTTTAATTGACAATAAACGATGTGACAGTTAGGAGAACGAAGATGACAGTTTCAAATGCACTTCAGATCATGCAGGAGGCAATTGTTTTGGCTACGAAGTTAGCAGCCCCAATGTTATTAATCAGTATGCTGATTGGATTGATTATTTCTATTTTTCAAGCGGCGACTCAAATACATGAGCAGACAATCACTTTTGTTCCTAAGCTGCTTTTAATTGCAATTATATTATTAGCGGGTGGATCCTGGATGCTGGAGTCACTGATGGACTTTACAAATCAAATTTTTTATTTGATGCAGAAATAAAAGAATGGAAAATGGGTTTATGATTAATATAGCACAGCTAGCTGGAGTAGCTCTGGTATTCATGCGAATGACAGGATGCATTTTATTTAATCCGCTATTAGGTGGAAAGAACTTTCCCTCTATATTTAAGGCAGGACTTATTATTATGCTTACTCTTGTGATTGCATCTTTTGCGCAGCCAGAAACGGTTGATAATATAAATTCCATTACTCTATTAATTTTAATGATAAAAGAATTTATAGTTGGATATACCATCGGATTTATCTGTACCTTGTTCACTTATATTATTGTTTTTGGTGGAGAATTGATGGACATGCAGATGGGTATTTCTATGTCTAAAATTTACGATCCTCAGAGTAATGTTTCTATGTCATTAAGTGCAACTTTTTTTAATATTACTTATATGTTTCTATTCTTTACAACAGATGCACATTTAAATTTAATAAAATTATTTCTAACATCAGGAGAAGTCATTCCTTATGGAGAACTGCAAATACATACCGAATTAACAGGCCAAATTATCGATGTTTTTTGTCAATGTACAGTGTTAGCAATTAAATTAGCAATGCCGATTTTAGCGACGCAGTTTCTTATGGAAATTGGAGTGGGAATTTTAATGAAAGCAATTCCGCAAATTAATGTATTTGTGGTGAATATACAGGCAAAATTGTTTATTGGACTGCTTGTTTTAGTCTTTGTTTTTTCTCCCGTTGTTTCTTTTTTGGGGAAATCCATTGAGCTGATGTTTGATGCAATTAATGCTAGCATGTATTTATTAAAATAAAGGGGGGAGAGCTATTGGATAACGGTTCAAAAACCGAGAAAGCCACCCCGAAAAAACGAAGGGATGAGCGGAAAAAAGGTAATATATTTTCAAGTAAGGATATTACAACGGTTCTTTCACTCGCGTTTGTATTTTTTACATTAAAGGCAATGTTTCCGATGATTTATAAAAGAATAGCTGAGTGTATTCACATATATATCAATCGAATTGCTGACATAAATATTCTTTCAGTGACTACAAGCCATGAAATATTAATGAATTCTATGGCGACCATTGCATTGATTATGGTACCGGTTTTTTCTGTATCTATCTTAGCTGCTGTTGTCGGAACTGGTGCACAAACTCGTTTTCTCTTTTCGAAGGATAGCTTAAAGCCTAAGTTCAATCGCCTAAATCCATTAGAAGGAATAAAGCGAATTCTTTCTTTGAAAAGTTTTATCGAAGTATTAAAAGGTTTAATTAAAATTGTAATTATTGGTTATATTTTATATTTGTTTTTTAAAGGACGTACGGGTGATATTTCAAAAACCTTATTTTTAGGAATCGAAGCTTCCGTTTCATATGTTTTAAATTCAGCAATGGATATGGTATATATGGTATGTATTGTGTTTGTGTTTATTGCAGGATTTGATTTCTTATACCAAAGATGGGATTACGAGCGACAGATTCGTATGACAAAGCAGGAAGTCAAGGAAGAATATAAACAGATGGAAGGAGACCCTAAGGTTAAAGGGAAAATTAAGGAGTTACAGCGGAAAATGGCTATGTCTCGAATGATGCAAGCTGTTCCGGAAGCGGATGTGATTATTCGTAACCCAACACATTATGCCGTTGCTTTAAAATACGATATTGAAAAAGATGCTGCGCCTTATGTAGTGGCAAAAGGGCAGGATGAGCTGGCACTTCGTATTGTTCGAGTTGCTGAGGAAGCTGGCGTTTATGTAATAGAGAATAAAGAATTGACTCGTGCAATCTATGCAACAGCATCACTTAATCAAGAAATTCCATTGGAATATTACGGAGCCGTAGCTGAAATTTTAGCATTGGTATATCGAATCAGAGGAAAAAATGCATAACAGTATGAAGGAGTAAAAATATGGTGGATCTTTTAAGAGTAGACACGCCTGTAACCGGCAGTGAAAATGCAAGCAGATTAAAGCCGCATCATAATCCACAGCAGGATCAATTATATAATGTGGCGGATCCTTCCAGAGTTTCTAAAACTCAAGATCAAAATGTCAATGCAGATCGGCAGCCAAATCAATATGCAGCCAATTTGGATTCAAACTTTGATAAATTTATGCAAGCTGTTCGTAATTTAACGAGTCTAACTGAAACTTATGGGGAAATCTTTTTTTCAAAGCTTGGAAGTCAAGTGAATGCCGGGCTAAGTTCTAATTTTACAGAAGAGCTTGTTCAATATATGAATTTATTAAAGATGACAGATAAAGAGTTACTTCACTTTCTTAAGAACCAAAAGAGTAGTGCAGTAAAGTTTTCCGGACCTTTTTTTGATTTACTTCGTCAATCTATAAAAGAAAGTGGTTCTTCTGAATTAAAAGGTACTATATTGGATTTTTTACGTCGCTATGATAGTATGACTTCTGGAAATCATATATTAAAAAATATGATTTCTAATTTAAAAAATATTGCAGTGAATATGCCTCAATCTAGAGGTGCTCAGCTGAATGGTATGATAGAAAAATTAGAATTGCATCATTTAAATGGACAAAATAGTAATAATTTAATCATACTAAAAAACGAGATACTTCCTTTTCTTGCGAATTATGTAAGCAGTACAAAAGATTTTGGTATGGCACGTGATATTATGGCAGTATTAACTTTAAACATTGCTCGCTATGAATCGGGAGGAAAAGAGGCTTTTTTACAATCCTTCTTTACATTAATGGGATTTCGTGAAATGAGCCGTAAGCTGCCAGGTGTGGATTTAGAGGCATTAAAAAACAGATTAATGAGTTCAGATGCTGCAAACGAGAATACGAATTTATTAGATCATCTGGTAAGTATTATTTCAAAAGGAATGAATGGGGCTGCCGGTGTTGAAAGTAAGGCAATCTTTGAAAATATGCTCTCATCTTTATTATTAAATGAAAGTGTGTATATGCCCCTTGTACATATGACAATACCAGCGGAAGTGAATGGGCGGCAATTTTTCTCTGAGGTTTGGATTGATCCGGATGATCAAAGTGCAAAAGGGGGCGATGGTGGCAGAGCAATAAAGATATTGGTGAAATTTGATATTCGGGATTTGGGCTATTTTGAGATGATATTGCTTTCTAAGGATGGAAAAGTGGACTTAGAGCTGTATTATCCAGAAATATTAGCACAAAAAGAAAAGGAAATATCTCAAGGTATTTCTGAGATTATTACTCGTAATCAATTATCTTTTCACACATTTGTTTTAGGGAAATGCCTCTCACCGAAGAGTATTTCTGAAGTCTTTCCAAAACTTTATGAAGGGAGAAATGCAATCAATGTCACTGTATAATAAAGATTTAGTACGAAGAGCAGTTGCCTTAAAATACCAAGAGGAAGAAGCAGCTCCGGTAGTAGTTGCTTCTGGACTTGGCTATATGGCTGAAAAGATTGTTGAGGTAGCGAATGAAAATAATGTTCCTGTTTTTGAGGATAGTTCATTAAGCACTGTTTTATCGCAATTAGAATTAGGAGCGGAGATTCCTGAAGAATTATATCGTGCCGTTGTAGATATCTATGTGTACTTTTTAAACTATGCACCAGAACATAGAAAATAGAAACTATAAACCAAATTAATATTTTTAGTGTTAATATAAAATAAATTCTTATTTACAATGAATATATTTACTTTATAACTTTATAACTTTTACTTAGAATTGACTTTATTTGTGACAATTCTAAGTTTGAGTTTTCAAGTGCTTCTTTATTAGCTGAAGTGGCTTCCAGTAATTCTTTTCTTAAAATTTTTACTGTTTTTGGAGCATCTATAGCAATTCTTACTTTGTCTCCACTGATTTCTGTTACTGTAATTTCAATGTCTTCGTTTATTAGAAAAGATTGATTTGCTTTTCTTGTTAATATGAGCAAGACAATCCCTCCTTTTCTTCAACGGAAACAATTGTTTCACGCATCGCATAATTACTGTTTTCTAAAATAATTTGCTTCGCTTTTCGCTTTTCAGAATTTACCGCGATTGGACACTTTAAATTAACAGTTGTATTCTGGAAAGGCTCATGTATTACAGCAATCACATAGTAGAATAAATCTGTACTTGTCGTTGCATCCAAATCTTGAAGTTCAGAGTTTGAAAGCACTGGCGTGTAGCTAGGGAATAAGCGAAACGGATTTATTACAATAAAAGCCAGCTGTGACTCTTTTAAACTTTGTAAGCAAAAAATAGTTTCATCATCATCTAAACGAATTAAAATAAATTCATTTTCTGATTCAAATCCAAAAAGTCCTTCCGTAAATGAAAGAACTTCTTCAGGATTGATTTCGATTTCTCCAAAATATTTGGTATTGACTGTCATATATTCACCTATGCTTTCACATCTAAAGGTTCATAATCTGGATTTGCACTTTTTGGTACATAAATTGGAGAACCGATGTATTTAATGATAACTTGTGGTTGTTGTGTGATACTAAATTCAATATTTGCCGGAATAAATTCAAAATTGCCTTGATTGGTTTTCCATTCAAAGTTTAATTTATCCATCTCATATTCTATTTGCATGTCACCAGGTGTCCAGTTTAACTCAGGAGGTACGCCTGGAAGAAATTCAATGTTAAAATCTTTCTCCTCTTGTGCAATTCTAGAAGCACCAATTTGGTTTAGAGCATCTTCATTTAAATGGATATCCAACAACATATTTCCCTCCCTTGCAAAACGTGCGGTTGCCGCATATGCTGCTTCTTTTCCCTTTTTGGCAAAACTCTCTATACTCCTTAATGGGGTTTCAAAAATGGTATTTCGTGCTTCGAAAGTATCCACATTAAGTTTAATTGGATGACTTTTAATTTGAAGCCCATTTTTTTCTCTAGTTATTTCTAATTCTGCAGTAGCATGCGTTTTTTGACGTGTTGCTGGCGTTACTTTAAATTCAATAGAAATAGGGACGGTTTGAATTTCCAATAACGGCTTCATAATATCACTCCTTTTTAATGTATTGAAAATCAATATATTATTTCATAAAGTCAATGAATGAAGAACTGAGGATACGGTTGCCCATTTTTAATGCTGCTTGATATACATATTCCTGCATCTTAAAATCGGTAATGGCAGATTCTAAATCAATATACTCTGTCTGTACAATTTTATTATTAAGACCATATTCATTGTCTTCAAGACGGTTTTTGGTGTTTTCTAAAAATGTAGTAGTACTACCAAGCTGAGTTACATTTACGAGAACTTTTGTACGTTCTTCTTCTAATCTATCAGTATAGGGTTTTAAATCCGAAGCATTAAACTCTTTGGATTCTAACATGTTTGCAATTTCGCCCATAGTATTTATTAAATTATTTGATATACCGTTTTCGTCTTTTCCAAAGCCCAAAAATTTAATACCGGGCATAGAAACATTAAATGCGCTGCTTTCGTCGACTTGATTGTTTGAATCTAAGCTCATACCGAAACCTAGGTCAATAAATATTTTTTCATTTGACATTTTTTCCAATGCTTTGTAATCATCTGATCCTACAGGGGCATTTACGTCAATGCCACGAAATGTAAGCTTTCCATCATCGGATAACTGAAAAGGAAGTTCCTTTGTACTGCTTCCGCCAAAAAGGTATTCTCCTTCAAATTGTGCATTTAATTCCATAACTGCAGCTTTTTGAATACTGCGAATTTCTGTTGCAATGATTTTTCTTTGATTTTGATTCTGGGAGATTGTTCCATTAACAGCTTCCAAAGATTTTATATGTACATCATCGGCATATTTTGAAATGGTCATCATACTGCTTTCAATGTTATCATAGGTTGATTGTACGTTTTGTACATTCGATAAGTAATTTTCTGTTTTGGACATTTCTCGTCGTAGTCGGTATCCTTTTGCAGCATCAGCCGGTGACTCAGAAGCTTTTAAATATTTTCTCTTAGTATTTACCTTTTCCCTTGCTATACTTAAATCTGATAAAACGCGATGTAAGCTACTATTGTAGTTTCGCATGATAGAATGTGTTGTAATTCTCATAAAATCCTCCTATTATAACCCTACGGTACCCATGCGATTAATGATAGTATCAAGCGCTTCATCCAATGTAGTCATTAATCGAGCGGCAGCATTGTAAGATTTTTGATAGTGAAGAAGGTTAACTCCTTCTTCATCCAAAGATACCGCTGAGATGTTATCGCGTAAATCAGCGATGTTATTTACCACAGATAAATAATTATCAAGGGATGAATTCAGTGATTTTACGTTCAGAGCCAGCACATTGCTGGTATCGGCGTTGAACTCTTCAAAGGTACCTTTAAATAAATTTTGAGTAGTTCCATCCGGTCGTGTTAGGGTAAAATCAAAATCTTTATTAAATAAATCAATCATATAAGAAATATTATCATTTGCACCTGAATTATCACCTGTACTTACAGGAGGGGTTTTGCTGCAGGTAATGCCATAGGTTCCTTCTAACCAACCGGAAGCAATGGTAATGTTTTTCGCTGTAATCGGACCATTTGGATCAGTTTTAGAGACAAATAATGGTTTGTACTCTAAATATTTTTCATTGGTAGGACCGATTGGTAATGATGGATCAAAACTAGGATTTGGAATAGAATTGGCATCATTAAATTTTTCAGCAAAAGTAGAGGCAAGTAAATCCATGCGTTTTTCATAATAACCGATACCTCTGATTTCATTTGGCGGGGTATCAAATTCACCGGATTTGTTTAGAGCATCCAAAGCTCCTTTAAAAATGCCTGTAGTAAATTTTTCTGTAATATCCGTTGGATTTTGTGTCGTATCATCACCATCTGCATTAAATGTATCTGTGATGGAAATATGAGTAAAACCATCGGCATCCTTTGCACAAGAGAAGGAAACAGAATCGGTATCCTTAAGCAGGCAGACTGCACCATCACTTCCTAATAAATCAATGCGTAGTTCATCCACCACAATTCCTTTTGAAACTTCAGTTGGTGTAGAAGTCACATTGATGTTCATATAGGTAGATAGTTCATCAATGAGTAGGTTCCTTTGGTCTAACAATTCCAAGGATGCATTGCCGAAAATTTGGCTTTCTTTTATTGTTTTATTTAAGTTCGAAATATCTTTAAGTAAATCATTTACTTTCGTAACTGTTACGTTTTCCATGTTATATTCTTCTTGTTCACGAATGGAGCTAAGTTCAGAAGAATATTGGGATAGAAGCTTTGTTAGAGATTCCGCAGAGGAACGAACGATGTGATCAAATTCCATAAAACCAGCATGGTCGGAGAGCGTTTGAAACTGCTTGATTAAATCTTGGAATTGACCTTGTAGAGCGGTTTTTTGCGTTTCATCAAATATAATTTACAAATCTTCCATAACTCCTAAATTAGCATCCGTTTCTCCAAGCTTAGCTGCTTCTCTTCGAAATCGGACATCTAAAAAAGGGTCTCTTGCCTGAGATACATTTGTAACACCGACTCCTTGACCGACGAAATGAGCATCTCTGCTTGCATAACGATCGCCATAGCTTGCAGAGCGAACACTATATAAATCCAATCGTTGTCGTGTATAACCAGCAGTATTCATATTTGCTATATTTTGGCCGGTAACATCGAGTGCTTTCTGACTGATATTTAATGCTGATAATGCAGTTGTAAATCCATAAAAGGTTGAACGGAGCATTGAAAGGTACCTCCTTATTTCCTAAATTTTTATACGTGTAAATTTAGGTGACATTTCACGTGGTTGTTTTTCTCCAGTTTTATTATAATTTATATTGCTTTTACCGTTTTGTAAGTTTGTTATTAAAAGATCTAAGCTATGTAGATGAAGTTCAATGTATTTTTTTGTACAATCAGTTACCGCTTTCACTTCTTTCATTTTTTCATTCATTTCTTGATATAGAATGGAAAGTGTTTCTTTATTTGGTGATGTACTTTGTTCTACCATTTCACGAAAAGTCAGGGAAGAAAGTCCTAAGTCGACTTGAGCCTGTTCTCGTTTTTTTTCTAAGCCGCGAAATTGTAAAATGATTGCCTGTTCTTCTTTCATAATTGCATCTAATTCAGTGATATTGTTTGCAGCAATAAACTCCAGTTTTTTATTTTCTAAAGATATAACAGAATCAAGAAGGCGTGTAATATCTTTCATTATGTTGCAAAAGTTTAAAATATCATTCATAATTACACCTCTTGATCCATTAATATTTTTCTGGAAATGTCTGCAAGATTTTTATCATATTTATTTAGTGCGATTTGTTTACTTAAATCATCTATTTTATATTGAGAAGCTCCCATTTTAACTTCAGAAGATAATTGGTTTTTTAAAAATGAGATAAACTGTTCGTCACTTTTCTGCGCAGCAGGAGTTTGGCTGATCGTTATTTGATCATATTCTGCATTTTTTTGTGCGGATACAGTTGAAATTTTATTTGATTTTTTCAAACTATTCGAATTTACAATTCCAGATGGTCTTTCATTATTTGTAATTTTCATGGTAATACCCCCATATTTGTAAAACAAATACAATCATTGCATTTGAAATACTATTGTCATACAAATATTACATCGACCAATTCATAACAATCTTTATATTTTTTAATTAAAAAAGATACATTTTTATAGAAAAAATGTATCTTTTAAATAAAATCTATCTTTTTTCCCATCCAATTTCTGCATGATCTCCATCTTGAAGGGAAGTAACAAAGGATGCATCCATTCCGTTTAATTTTAAGAGTAAATTTCCCTGTGGATGTTCCGGATCAATATCGGAATAATTGAGCAAATCGAAAAAGCAAGGTGCTTGATTTGCAACATATGGGATTTCTATCCATTTGTCATTTAAGCTAACGGATATTTTCTTTGAAATTGAGGGAGCGTTTTTTTCTTCGTGTTCTATTGATGATGGATTTTTGGATGGCATTTCCTGCGATTCCGGTATGTTCTGGATCATTTCTGATTCTGATTCTGATTCTGGAACTTCTTCTGTTACCGGAGGCTCAAATGCATGATTTACAATTTGAGGCTTCGGAACGATCCGAATGTCATCCATAGATTTTATCATATACTTCTTTTCAACTGAAAATCCGTTTACGGTAACATCCATTTCATCTGTAAAATCTTTTAATAAATCTTCAATCGATAATTGAGGGGAAACTCCATTTTTGGCACAAATTGCAATAATAGAATCTCCTCTTTGTATCGGAGTTTCTATTGAGGCAGGTTGTCCGTTTCGATATAATTCTCCTGCAATAGCTGGGGTGCCCCGATCTATATGTTTTTCACCATTTAGATAATAAGTTAGAGGGCGAGGGGAGACTCCCATTAAACTTGTTGCTTTGATCCCTGCTAAAAGTAAAGCATCCAGTACGGTAATATGATTAGAATCCAGCAACATAATTTTTTTCTCATTAACTGTAATTGCAAAAAAATCCATACCATGATAAAGAAGGGAGATAGCTCCAATTCCAATTGGTGTTACAAATTCCGGACTAAGTAATGCTTCTGAGCAAAGCTCGATATTTTTATATGGATTGAGTCCTCCAAGTGCAACTCGATTTTCCGGTATATCTAACTTTTCTGATAAAATTTTACAAAGGCCAGGGATTTGGCTGCCGCCGCCAATTAAGAAGGTTGCTACAGGTGAACCCTCGTTAAGTTGTATAATACTTTTTGCAATGGAAGTACAGAGTTCTGACAATGCCGGTTGAATTACTTCGAGAATTTCTTCAGCAGATAAACGATATCGCGAACCTAAAATATCAGAAAAGGATATTTCACCGGATGCGTTACTAAGAGAACGTTTGATGCGTTCGCCTGTATCAAAATCTACTAAATAATGTTTCATTAGAGCCTCTGTAATCTCATCACCGGCTGTAGTAACCATATCATAAGCAATAATACTTCCATTTTTTGAAATGGCAATATCTGTAGTGCCTGCACCAATATCTGCAATGGCAATATTCAGCAATCGAATGTCTTTAGGAACAATGGCATTAATTGCAGCAATTGGTTCTAAAGTCATATTTTCAACATCCAGTCCACAGCGGCTGGTCACTGCGTATAAGCTACGCATTACAGTAAACGGCAGAAAAGCCGCAATGATTTCAGCACGAATGTTTTTCCCTTTATGACCACTTAAATTACTGATTGGATAACCATCCAGCCAATAGCCTGAAACACTGTAACCAACGCAAGAAAAGGTTTGTCCGTCTTCTTGGGAAGAGACTTCTTGAGAAAAATTTTCTTGAGCAACGGAAATAGCATGATATTCAATGGAGCGAATGGTTTCTGTTGTAATTGGAGTATCTTCCGGTATTTCTTGCTGAGCAGTTGCTTTTGCGGTTTTTAAGGCTCTTCCTGCAGCAGCTATTGAAACACGCTTCAGACAATAACCAAAGCGTGCTTCTAAAGTAGATTTTACATTGTTTACAGCCTGACAAACCAAATCAATGTCTTCGATTTGTCCATCACGCATGGCACGCACTTTATGAAAAGCTTGTTCATAATCCAGGACCTTATATGTATCGTTTTC
This sequence comes from Anaerovorax sp., assembly GCA_034927775.1. GTDB lineage: Bacteria > Bacillota > Clostridia > Peptostreptococcales > Anaerovoracaceae > IOR16. The sequence goes on from JAYFPL010000054.1 coordinate 11,964, forward strand.
TTTGCTTCCAATCATACCTACGACGGAGCGAGTACCAATATCTAATGCAAAGAAAATATTATCAGGTTGGATGTTTTCATTTTTCGATTCTATTTGTTCTATATTCGTTTCGTTATTCAATCGAAATTTCTCCTTTTCTTGTTTGATACTATAAAGATATTAGATCATTATAAACGATTCAAATAATTCTTTAATGTTCCGGCGATGTTGCCGCAAGAGGTTTGGATTGTAACTGCACCAATATTGTATGCTACCATAGGCATCCCATAAACAACACAAGAAGCTTCATCTTGACCAATGGTGTATGCTCCTTTTTTTCGCATTTTTAATAATCCTTCGGCACCATCTTTTCCCATACCAGTCATTATAATTCCAACAGAATTTGCTCCTGCTGTTTCTGCTACAGAATTAAATAGGAGATCTACAGAAGGGCAATGGCCGCTGACCTTTTCACCGGGCTGGCATTTAACAGAGTATTCAGATCCTATTTTTACAACACGCATCTGTAATTCACCTGGGGCCAGGAGTACTCTGCCTCGAACGATTTTATCTCCGGTTACTGCTTCTTTTACCTCCATAGGGCATAGTCGATTGAGCCGCTCGGCGTACATTTTAGTAAATCCAGCAGGCATATGCTGAACAATAACCATACCTGGAGTATTTGCCGGCAGATTCTTTAATACTTCTAATGTTGCTTCCGTTCCTCCAGTTGACGCACCAAGTGCAATGATAATATTATCTAATTTTGACGACGGTTTTAGCGATGTGATTTTGCTTAATAGGGAACTGTCTGTCTTTGGAGGAAGCGATGATAATGGTGTTGTTGGTATAATTGCAGGTTTTACCGTCGGTGTAATTCTTACTTTAGATTTTGATGCAATAGAAATTTTTCCGGCAAGTTCCTTGATAAAGGAATCCACTTTATTTTGTTCATGCATATCAGGTTTTCTTACAAAATCAATGGCTCCTGCAGATAAAGCATCAAAAACACTAATGTTTAAAGAGCTGACAAGAACCACTGGAATGGAATGACGCGGAAGGAGGTATTTTAAAAATTCAATACCTGTCATTTTAGGCATTTCTACGTCTAAAGTAATAACATCCGGTTTCAGTGTTGGAATTTTTGCCATAGCATCCATTGGATCAATGGCGTAACCGATTATTTCAAATTGTGGATATTTTGAAAGATTGTCAATAAGAACCTTTCGAAAAAAAACGGAATCATCCACAACAAGGATTTTTATTTTATTTGTGGGAATCATGAAAAATCCCTCCTTAATTTATATGTTGATCGATTTATTTTTTCTGATAAGTAGCAGGCATTAAATATTGATAAGGACAATTTTCTTTATTTAATGTTTCAGAATGCCCAATCAGTAAATAGCCACCAGGATTTGTTGCTTTATAAAAACGTTGTATTAAAGCATCCTTAGTAGGCTGATCAAAATAAATCATTACATTTCTGCAAAAAATAACATCAAAAGGTAATTTAAACTGGATAGGATTCATCAGATTAAATTCCTTAAATATTACATTATTTTTAATTTTTGGAACAAAGGTATATTGATCTTCATTTAATGCGGTTAAGTAATTTCTTTGCCAGCTTTGTGGTAATTCTTTAATATCATCTTTTGTATATATTGCTTCTTTTGCTTGACTTAATACGTTCATAGATATATCTGTGGCAAGAACACGGGTATCCCAACCAGGTTTGTTTTTAAAATAATCAAATAAAATCATTGAAAGGGTATAAGGCTCTTGCCCGCTTGAACAGCCAGCACTCCAAATGCTTAAAGTTTTTTTGGACAACTTTGATTTTTCAATATTAGGCAGAATGGTATCGCGAAAAAAATCAAAGTGGCTATGCTCTCTCATAAAAAACGTATGATTTGTCGTCAATTTATTTAATAGTATTTCTAAATCTTTTGGATTATTGGTATTAAGGATATATTCTACGTATTGTGAAAACGAAGTAAATCCTTTTGACTTTATTGTTGAAGCAAGCCGACTTTCTATTAAATGTTTTTTTTGCAGAAGATTAATTCCATAATTCTTTTGAACAAATTGAACCAAACGTACAAAATCTTGTTGTGAAATGGTTAGTTTATCAAATGTTATCGTAGTATCGTTCATAATTACCTCTATTAATTAATGCCAAGAAGCAGTTGACAATCAAGCAACAGATAAACAATATTATTGATTCTTGCAATACCGTTTACTATATCCTGATGTGTACTTAATGGCGGTGCACAAATCTGTGATTCATAAATATCGAGCATTTGAGAGACACTTTCTACCAATAGTCCGATTGAAATGTTTTCAACTGAAATAACTATAATGCAAGCTTCTCTACCATATTCAATTTCTGCACGATTCATTCGTAAGCGCATATCCATAATAGGGATAATCTGGCCACGCAAATTAATAATACCTTTAATAAAGTCAGGTGTTTTTGGCAGATGGGTAATGGCATGCCCGTTAATGATTTCGATAACTAAATCTGCATCAATTGCAAAATGCAGTCCATCCGATGTAAAGGCTAAAAACTTTTTTGATGTTTCTGTGTCTTTTGATTGTTCGAAATCTTCATCAAAATCAATATTAATTTCATTCGTCATTTGTGATAGGTTAGTCATTATAATGCACCTCCAATCGCTGCAGTGTGTAGATTGATAATATCTAAGATAATACTAATATTTCCGTCACCTAAGATAGTACAGCCAGCAATCCCTGAATCTTTTATATTATATGTACTTAAGTAAGTCGGAAGAGGTTTTACAACGACTTGTTGTTCTCCCAAAAGTTCATCAACAAACAAGCAATAGGATTTTTCTCCGGCTTCTACCCATATCATAATTCCATCATTAACTGTTTCTGATTTTGATGGAATGGAGAAAAATTCATTTAATCTTATAATAGGATAGAAATTATCCATTTTTCGAATCATTTCGCCCTGTCCGGCATCGTGTACGATGTCTTCGTCATTGATTTTAAAGGATTGACGGATATTATGAATCGGGATGGTAAAGATAGAATTTCCAACGGATATTTCCATACCATCAACAATTGCCAAGGTTAGAGGAATCTTAAAGATGGTAGAGGTTCCTTTTCCTTCTTCGCTGGTCATTGTTACAATACCGCCTACTTTTTCAATATTTTTCTTTACGACATCCATGCCAACACCTCTACCGGAATATTCCGTAACTTCATCGTTGGTAGAGAAACCAGGCAATAGTAGAAGTTGAAGCACTTCTCTTTGAGAGTATTCATTTTCAGGCTTAGTAAGAAGACCTCGGTCTTTTGCTTTTGTAAGTACTTTTTGCGTATCAATACCCTGTCCGTCATCGCTGATTGTAATGATTACTTCGCTTCCGGTATGCTCTGCTTTTAAAGTAATGGTACCTTGCGGGTCTTTTCCTCGTGCAATTCTTTCTTCTGCATTTTGTTCTAAGCCATGATCCATAGAATTACGAACCATGTGCATAATTGGGTCGCCAATACTGTCTACTATTGTTTTGTCAACCTCGGTATCTGCTCCGATGGATACCAACCGTGCTTCTTTGCCTAAAGCTTGGCTCATATCCCTTACTATTCGGTTCATCTTCTGGAATACACTGGAAACAGGAACCATACGAATTGACATTGCGGTATCCTGCAAATCATCCGTTAACTTTCGTAACTGACGAGCTGATTTCGTGAAATTATCAAGTTTAAACCCTTGTAAATCCGGACAAGAGGTAACCATAGATTCGGTAATTACTATTTCTCCGACAATGTCCATCAAACGATCCAATTTTGCAAGATTAACACTAATCAAACTTTGTTTACCTGAAGAAAGATGCAAAGGAGCATCTTCTGTTTTCTTTTTTGGTGCAGGAGCTTTTTTTGTTTCAATTTCAACCGGACGTTTTTCTTCCTTTAATGAAGGGGAAACTTCTTCGGAATTATTTGCTGCTTCTGCTTTTGTTTCTTCTGGCTGATTATGTAATATTTCATAAGTACGAATGTTAAGGGAAGTTTTTAAAATACTTACCGCTGCATCCAAATCTTCATGATTATTGAAATAAAGTGTGAATCCGTTTTCAATGATATATGCTGATGTTGCTGGATCGTTTTCTACATTCTGTGGGTCATAGGAAAATGGACCACAGACATCTTGCATAGCTGTAATTAACATAAAGGAACGTAGATTTTCCATTCCGCATTCTTCATCGAAAAATACTCTGATAGCAAGCATTGCATCTTGATTTTCTTCAGAATTTTTCTCTGCTTTTTGTTCAACAACTTCAGTATTAGCTTGTGTCTTTGTTTCTGAATCAGAACTGCCTTTGATTTGGTTAAGAAAACTGTCAATGTCTGATACCAAATCGGAAATTTCTTCGTTTAAAGGCTCATTATTTTCAATTTGCACAACTTGTGATTTAATAAAATCGCTTGCTTTAAATAATAAATCAAACAAATCATGACCGAATTCTTGATTTATATTGTTTTCACGAATAAAGAAAAATAAATTTTCTATCTGATGGGATAGTGCAGATAAGCTATTGAATTGCATCATAGCGGAAGAACCTTTAATTGTGTGCATGATACGAAAAATTTCGTTTACAGCATCTTGACTGAAATCCCCTTCTTGTTCCGCATTTAATAGAATTTCGTCGAGTTGTTCAATGAGTGTATTTGTTTCGTACAAATACATGTCTAGCATATTTTGCATACTGTTGTCCATAATCGTTACACCGCCTTGTCTACTAATATAGAAAATTACTTCATACACCTCGCGATACGTTTCGCGTCATTATTTTTATCGTTTCAAAAAAATACTCATACAATAAAAATGAATGGAAAGTTGTGAGAATGATTGAACCTATTAAAAGGATACGATATAATATTTTATTATATTGGAAGTATTATACCATAAAATCATATAATCTAACAAAAAAATATAAGTCAAAACATTTTTTTTATGAAAGTGAGGAAGCACGTTTGGAATCTGCTTATGTAACCATTGAAGAAAAATCCGAGTATAAATATGAACAACTTTATGAACGGCATAAGGAAGTGATTTATAAGATTGCAATTGAAAAACTTAACGGAGACGAAGAATTGGCGATTTGTGTTGTCGAAGAAACTTTTTCCCGTGCTTTTAATGGTATGAAATATATTGAAAAGCCAAACTCTTTTAAAGCGCAGGCATTTTTAATTGCTAATTTAAGAAGTGTACTTGAAGAAGTCTATCAAGAAGCTAGGGCGAAGATGGGGATTCCGGATTCTCCTGAGATAGATGATGGATTTTTCGGAAAAGAAGATTTTGATGTAGATCAAGTGTTGGCAAGAAATGAAATGGTCGCAGATCTGGCCAAATATACAGATAAATTATTATTAAAAGAGAAAGAATTACTTTTTTTCTTGTTTTTCGTGGGATTCTCTAAAAAAGATGCGGCACACCGATTTGAAATTTCAATGGATAACATTCAGGTACGGATTTATAAAATTAAACGTAAATTGGCTAAACTGATATTGGAAAGAGAGGGGCGAGCTTAATTGAAGACATTTGATGAGGAGTATAAAAAAACATCCCAAAAGATGGCCGATGTGGTGCTTGAATATGCAGCTCAGTTTGTTGCAGAGGACTATCTTGAAGAATATCGAAGAGCCAAAAAAAGACCACATACTATTTTTGTACCAAAAGAACTTGATGATAAACTTTATCAAAAAATAGATAAACTGGAGAAACGTGAAATTTCTCAGCGAAAACTAAGACTATTTAAAAAGGCAATAAAAAATATTATTTTTGGGATTGGGTGTATTGCGATTGTATTTGTGATTTTTGTATTTTCTGCGGATCCTATAAGGCAGGCAGTTTTTGAGTTTTTTCTAATCTGATCAGTAAAAAACTAACATTGCAATGGCAGGGATAGAAAGGAATTTGACTTTGGAAAAACGAAACACCACACTTGTGAAAGCTTTTATATGCGACTGGACAAAACGAGAACCGATACCGGCATTTGTACTAGAGTTAGATATTGAAAAAGAAGCTATTTTAAATATTAATTTACAAGATAAAGTTGAGGAAGAAATTGAAACCGAAATTGAAGAACGCCTTTGGGAAGGAAAATTGGTAGAACTTCGTGTTTTAGCAGGGAGCAAAGGCGTAGTGCTATATACAGGAATCATATCTTACATATTAAAAGAGCGTATACACATTCGTGAATTAAAAGAAAGAGGAAATCTTCAAAGAAGAAAAGATGTAAAAGCAAAGTTTGTTGCGGAAAGTGAACTTTGCTGTGTTTCCGTTGATATTCCGGATGAAATAAAAATTACTTTAAGAGATATTAGTGCAGGTGGAATTGGTTTTTATGCAAATAAAGAAGATGTTGATAAATTAATATTAGATGAAGAATATCAAACTATTTTTGATGGAGGAGATGTTTCCATTACTCTGCGTTTTGTTTTACGGTGGTTTACTGAAATGGAAAATGGCAAGATAAACTGTGGGGGACAGTTTAATGGATTAAAGAAAATGGATGAAATGGTTATCCGCAAGTTTGTATTCGATAAAGAACGGGAAGAGCGAAGGGTATTAAAAGAAGAATTAGAAAGAGAAGAAGAGTTACGAGCATTGATGAAAGAATTAGAGAAAGAAAAACAAACTGAGGAGGTAAAATCATGATAAGTAAGAAAGAATGGTTTAAAAAATTAATTTCTGTTATTTCAGTTGTCACTATTTTTTTAAATCCCATTTTACCGGTAGGAAAAATAATGACTTCGTCTGTTTATGGAGCAAGCTGGGCAGAACCTTACTTAAATAATTTAGTGAGCCGTAATATTATGCGAGGCGATGCTGTTGGGAATTTGTATCCGGAAAAAAACATTACCCGAGCAGAATTTGCAGCTATGGTAAATCGTTCATTTGGTTTTACTCAAAAGGGTAAAAAAGCATTCTCGGATGTACCAAAAACTGCTTGGTATGCAGATGACATCTCGATTGCAGCAAATCAGGGATATTTGGCCGGTACGGGACCTAGTACAGCAGGACCGGAATTGCCGTTAACAAGGGAACAAGCAGTAACCCTTTTATGCCGTGCAGTAAAAATAGAAGAGAAAAATATAGATTCTTTAACGTTTGCTGATTCAAAAAAATTCAATAATTGGAGTAAGGGCAGTATTTTTGCGGCAACAACAAAGGGTTTTATTTCGGGTTTTGCAGATCGAACCTTTAAACCACAAAAAGATATTACTCGTGCAGAAGTTGCTAAGATTTTGTCTGATATGTCAGGGGAAATCGTTAACGAATCCCGTATGGTACGAGTTAATTACATAAATGGCAATGTGACTTTGGCTAAAACTGGTGCAGGACTCAGAGACACGACGATTTATGGTGATTTGTACATAACGGAAGGGGTAGGACCTGGATATGTAACACTTGATAATGTAAAGGTACTTGGAGATGTTATTATTTCAGGCTGCGGTGAAAGTAATACCGGAAAAAGCAGTATCATTGCAAACGATTGCGATTTTAACAGAGTCATCATTGATGTTGGACATGATAAAAAGTTGAGTTTAATTGCAGAAGGTGATACAACAATCAAAAATACAATTGTTCGCAGCAATGCTTTTTTAGAGGAAAGAGGAAGAAGCTACGAAGCATTTGAAGATATTGAACTAGATGGTCCGGCAAAAACAACATTAGATTTGTCAGGGGAATTTGATACGGTAAAGATACTGGGACAGGAAAATCGCCTCTCCTTAAGAGCAGGCAGTATCGAACGTTTAGTTGTAGATGAGGTTGCACAAAAAAGTACCGTTTATTTGGAAAACAAAACATATACAGAAGAACTGTATACTGATGTTGGTACTGTAGTAAGCGGATTGGGTGAAATTGACTCTGTAATTATCATGACCGATGGAACAAAGATTGAATCTTTGCCGAATGAAATTACAATAAGACCAGGGGTTACGGCGAATATTAATGGAAAAGAAATGACTAGCTCGGATGCGGAGTTGGATAAGGAAGATCCTGAGATTTGGGGAGGATATCCAGATATTGATGAGATTGAAGCAACAAATATTACAGCCTTGCTGAAAGCAAATAAACCTGGAAAAATCTATTGGATGATAAAGCTGTCAAATAGCGACAGACCTTCTGATGAAGAATTAATGAACCCTAAAAAAGATAAAGGTGCTATTAAATCCGGCAATTTAGGTGTAGCAGCAGAAAAAGAGGTTGCGGTAAAGGTTTCTGGATTAAAAAGTGGTGAGCACTATACTTTTTATGTAATTTTAGAGGACTTCCGAGAGAATATTTCCGATTTGGAATATGATACGTTTCAAACTGTTGATAACGTGATACCGTCTATGATTACGGGATATCCAAAAGCAGAAGCTCTTTATGATGATGAAGGACATAAATTAAAATTTGAAGCAGTTTCAACTAAAGATGGGACAATCTATTGGGCTGTTTTGCCGAAAAATAGTGTTGCTCCAACTGCTGATATTTTAATTCGAAATCCAATGCGAGTACCTGGCAGCATAAAAATGGGAACCGCTTCTTGTTTGAAAAATGAATTAAGTACGTTCTATGCGGACGGCTTAGAGGAATCAACCGAGTATGATGTTTATATGGCTATTTTAGATACCAGCGGGAATGAATCAAAAGTATTTAAACTTCAAGCATTGACAAAAGATGTAACTGCACCTGAATTTTCGAAGCCGGTTTATCCAATTGTAGGGGCAGTAACAGAAAAGACGGTACAGATGAAATTCATGACTAATGAAAGCTGTACGTTATATTGGGCAGTTTTTCCTAGAGGAACAAAGGTTCCGGCGAGTTATGAGCCAACGACTCCGCCCCCTTTGACAGAATTACATACAATAGAGGCGCAGCAAGCAGTAATTAATGGAAGCAATGCATTAAAGAACGGGAAAACAAATGCGATTGCGGATAAGGAAGGCAATTTTATTATAAGTGGTTTAGAGGTACAAACACCTTATGATCTTTACTTTGTATTGGTTGACAAATCCGATAATAAATCAATGCCAGTATTAAAGAAGGAAATTATAACCAAGGATGAGATTCAACCGACTGCTATCGTTGCTTTTGATGAATCTCTGGTTTCGGAAGCTGGAGAACCACCGGTAGGTTCCGACATTCGATTAGAATTTAGCGAAATTGTATATGACGCTACTTCAGAAGAGAAACGTATGCTTGCACAGGTACCAAATACAGAATTAAATAATTTTATTAAGCTGTTTAATACATCAAACAATCCAAGGACAGAGGTGAGCATTGATTTTTCTCAAGCAAAATTTTCTGAGGAAGACGGAAAAACAATAGTGACCTTTACTACAGGAGATCAAACGGCAGATAATCCGGCACTTCGAATTGCAAGCGGCAATCGGTATGTTTTTGAGCTAAAGGATATAGCCGATGCAGCAGCAAATAAAATGAAGGCAAATGCACAGGGAAATGTAACTCGTTTGCCTGAATTTAAAACGATGGCACCATTTGTCAACTTAAAGAATATTGGATCTGAGGATGACAGCCATGATCTGGTCTTTCGAATTGAACCTAAGATTCAAAATGCGGCAGAAGAGTTGTGCTATGATACAATATTAGAGATTGATGCAAAAATTACCTTTGATATATCAGTTAATGATGGGAGTGGCAGTGAAACAACAATTACCGGACTTGAAATGGTTCCAAACCGCTACTATTCATTGCAGGCTCTGATGGATGCCGATTTATATACAAGTTATATAAAGTTCAATGAATTAAAAAACACCACATATTCGATTAAAATTACAAAATTGGAAGGTGTTGAAAATAAAAGTATTTGGAATCAGCGTGTTAATTTGACGGTAAGAGGATTTGCCGGAACAAGACAGCAGTTGATTGATGCAGCATTTAACGGAGCAAACGGGCCATTTGAAGGACAGGCATCTTCTTTAGAAGCTTCCGTTGTAAGTGACCCGGCAAAGCTGCAGTGCACAAAATATTTTTCTGATGCGATTGCACCGCAATTTATTACTAATTATCCGAAATTAGCGGCAGGAGATACCTCAATTCGAATTGATTATATGCTGGATAAATCATGTACCGTATATTGGCTTCTTTCACCGAAAGGCGCAGTTGCAACCATGCCGGATGCAATTAAGCTGATCGACGGCAGTATTCGTCCGCAAGGCAGCAAGGTAGGAAGCTTTTATGTAGGAAATCCAAATGTAGAATTTACCGAATTTATAAATGATTTAAAAGCAAATACAGATTATGAATTTTATTATACTGCAAAAGGAAATGTTGCTTCTGCAGTAGCCAAAAAAGAAATTCGAACAGAGCCTGTTGTAATACCGGATTACAAACCGGGCTATCCTCAGAAAAAAGGACAGGGTGGTTCAGAGGCCTATGTTGATATGGGTGTCATAGATGCGGATGCTGATGTTTATTGGGTTGTTTATGAAACGGGTACGGTAAGCTCACTGACCCCTGCTGAGATTGCCGGAATTGACGTAAAACCGGATTCCAGAGTAATTGATTCAGGAGAGCTTTTCATTCATAAGGATGAGACACAGACAATTACTATCACGAATTTAAATCCGGAACGGTTTTATGATATTTTCATTGTAATGAAGAATCCAATGTCCAACCCAAATGACGGAAACTGGTCAACGGTTGAATCTGTAATCGGAATTACTTCAGCTGACACAATTGCACCATCTATTGTAGACGGAAGTGTGATCACCAGTATTACGGAAATAAACGGAACTGTAATGAAGAAATATAATGGTTCCTTATCCGTTATATTCAGCGAGCCTTTGTATTATCTAGATGCATTAAGTGGGACTCGTAAGAAATTAGATAAATCTGTATTACAGCAAATGTTGTCGGATAATATTTCAGTTGGAACGGTTATAGTAAAAAGCGCTCCTTCTTTAGAAACGGATGGCGGTATTATAAGTTTTGTAATCACTTTTGAAAATGTTATGGCAAACAGTTCTATGAACATTCCAAACAGTATCATTGATGTGAGTGGAAATACAGCAGGAAAGCTGAATATGAAATTTGTTGCAAATAAGGAAGATCCGGAAAGCAGTGAATGGATTGTACAATTTGTGAAGTAGTTTTTTTACAAAACAGATATATAACTGATAGGGAAAAAACGGTTGAGAAGACAATTTTTTCGTAGTATAATGATAAATATTATGCGTGAATTTTTAGAAAAGTAGGTGCATAAGTGAAAAAGGAGGCGTTTTATGGATTGGCTTAATACAAATTCCATGCTGTTAACGGAAAAAACCTTAAATAATCTTTGGCAGCGTCAGCGTTTGACTTTACAAAACATTGCAAATGCAGAAACACCAGGATATAAAGCGAAATATGCCACATTTGAGGAGGAACTGAAGTTAAGCCTTTCAAAGTTTGACACAAAAAGGGCTTCTAAGGCAAAAGAGATCGGCAGCGAAATTCGGGATTCAAAGCTATGGATTCATCAAAGTTCTGAGGAAAGTATGCGTTTGGATGGAAATAATGTACAAATTGATGTGGAAAATTTGGAATTAGCCAGAGCACAAATTCAATATGAATATGCATTACGTCAAGCGACTGAAGAATTGAACCGTCTAAGAACGGTGATTACAGGAAGTTAATGAATCTATTATAAGCGTCGATTCTATGAATCATAAAAATATGTATCTTAATTAAAAACAGAGGAGAATGATTATGGCAAAGATTTTACTAGTGGATGATGCGGCTTTTATGCGTATGATGATAAAAGATGTTTTAAAGAAGAATGGCATTGAAGACATCCATGAAGCTGCAGATGGTGCACAGGCAATTGAGAAGTACAATGAAGTACACCCGGATTTAGTGTTTATGGACATTACAATGCCAAATGTAGATGGACTTGAAGCGTTGAAGGCGATTAAAGCGGCAGATCCGAATGCCGTTGTTGTAATGTGCTCTGCAATGGGACAAGAAGCTATGGTAATTGAGGCCATTAAAACGGGGGCAAAGGATTTTATTGTAAAGCCATTTAAACCTGAACGTATTTTGAAAACTTTAACATCATTGAATATTCAGTAAAATGAAACTTACGTTAAATTTTACTGAGGGAGATGGTGAAGTGAATTGAGAAAAATAATAACCGACAACATTATAGCCGTATTTGTTGTGCTTGTCATTTTGTTACTGATACTTCCCTTACCTCCATTTCTGCTCGATATGATGTTTATTATCAACCTTACCATTGCCTTGGTTATTTTATTAATCACCATGTATATCACGGAGGCATTGGAGTTTTCGATTTTTCCGTCATTGTTGTTGATTACTACATTGTTTCGAATATCGTTGAATATATCTTCTACACGTTTGATTTTAACCAATCAAGGACAAGCAGGAGCTGTAATAGCTACTTTTGGTTCCTTTGTATTACAAGGAAATATTGTTGTTGGTGTAATCATCTTTTTAATCATAGTTTTGGTACAATTTATTGTTATTACAAAAGGTGCAGAAAGAGTAGCTGAGGTTGCTGCAAGATTTACACTGGATGCGATGCCTGGAAAGCAAATGGCGATTGATGCGGATTTGAGCTCTGGGCTTATTACAGAAGAGCAGGCGAGAGAACGAAGATATAAGATTCAAAAAGAAGCAGATTTTTATGGAGCTATGGATGGTGCCACAAAGATTGTAAAAGGCGACGCCATTATGTCAATCGTTGTTACAATGATTAATTTTATTGGCGGTCTTTTAATCGGCGTAATTCAAGCAGGCATTCCTTTCCGTGAGGCAATCGGCATTTATTCGATTGCAACAATTGGAGATGGATTGGTTTCACAGATACCAGCTTTGTTAATTTCTACTGCAACAGGTATGATTGTAACTAGGGCTGTGTCAGAAGGAAGCTTAAATCTGGATGTGAAAAAGCAGTTTTTTTCACAGCCTACCGTTTTAATGATTGCCGGGGGAATTATGGCAGCAATGGTTTTTATTCCAGGTGCACCATTTATTCAGCCCATTGTGTTAGCTGGCATTTTGATTTTTTTAGGAATAAAATTAAAGGGTAAAAAGTTAGAAGAACAGCGCATGCTGGTCGCTGAGGCAGAAGAAGAGTACATACCAGAAGAATTTGATGAAAATTCTTATTTTAAAGATATAAATAATATTTATTCTTTATTGACAGTAGAACCGATTGAAATGGAATTTGGTTATAGTCTGATTCCACTTGTAGATGAGAACAGCGGTGGTAACTTAATTAATCGAATTGTAATATTTCGGCGTCAATTTGCGCAGGAAATGGGTTTTGTTGTACCATCTGTAAGATTAAGAGACAATGCCATGTTAAATGCAAATCAATATGTGGTTAAAATGAAAGGTGAAGAAATCGCCAAAGGTGAGTTGCTAGTCGATTATTACCTTGCATTAGAACCATCAAATCCAACTGGAGAAATTGATGGAATTGAGACGATAGAGCCTGCATATGGCATTCCAAGTCGATGGATTACTCCAGATAAAAAGGAAGTGGCAGAAATATATGGTTACACTGTAATTGATCCTCTTTCGGTTATGCTAACCCATTTAACAGAAACCATTCGACGTCATGTACATGAACTCTTAACTCGAAGTGAAGTGATACAATTGATCGAAAATGTAAAAAAACTTTCGCCGGAATTGGTGGAAGAAACAATACCAAACATTATTTCTTATGCAAATTTTCAGAAAATACTGTATAATTTGTTGAAAGAAGGTGTTCCAATTCGTGATATGGTTACCATTTTAGAAACTATTGTAGATACAGGTTCTAACACAAAAGATATGGATATGATTACAGAAAATGTTCGAATTGCATTAAAGCGAACCATAACCAGAAAATTTTGTGAGGGAGGTCAGCTTAAAGTAATTACCTTAGATTCAGAAGTAGAAAAGGTTGTTTTATCCAGCTTAACCAGAAGTGAACAAGGTATTTATCTAGCATTGAGCCCTGATGTGATACAACGAATTGTTGGACAGCTATCTGAGTTGTTGAAGAAATTTTCCTCATTCTCACAAACACCGGTTATTTTAACAAGCCATGTTATTCGGTTATATTTTTATCGCATGGTAGAACAATTTTATCCAGGTGTAGCAGTGTTATCATTTAGTGAGATTGCAAATGATGTTCAAATACAAGCATTAGGAAACATTGAACTATAGTTTAAGACAAAAGGGATAGCTGGGTGATTAAGTATGATGGCAGAAGGATTGACACAAAAAAGCAATGAAGATCTTTTGCATGAGTTTTTAGAAACTAGAGATAGTGATTTAAAGCGTGAATTGGTTTTGCGGCATAGGAATATGGTACGTATGGTTGCAATGCAGATGCGTGGTGTTTATGCCAGTTTTGCAGATATAGATGACATTATTAATGAAGGTATTATTGCATTAATGGGAGCTTTGGAAAAATACGATCCATCTAAAAATGTAAAATTTGAAAGCTATGCTTCTTTGCGTATTCGCGGAACGATTGTTGATCTTGCTCGTAAACAAGATTGGGTTCCTCGAAGTGTTCGAAAAATGGCAAAGAAAATGGATGAGGCAGAAAGTGCGCTGTATCTATCATTAGGAAGATCCCCAAGCGAACAAGAACTTGCAGATTATTTAGGATTAAATTTAGATAAATACAGGAAGATTCTTGGAGAAACTGGGATGTATAATGTACTATCTTTAGACGCACTTGTTGATGGAATGAACGGGGAAGCCGTTTCTTCACATATTGTTGGGTCATTCGATGAATCCCCTGGAGAAAAGTTGCAGAAAAAAGAGTTAAAGAAATTCTTACAAGATGGAGTTGAAAAATTAAAAGAAAATGAACAGCTTGTACTTTCTCTTTATTATCGAAAAGAACTAAATATGAAAGAAATTTCAAAGGTAATTGGTGTAAGTGAGCCACGTGTTTCGCAAATCCATGCCAATGCAATTCGAAAACTAAGATGTTTTATTAAAGGTTATTAAATATTATAAATCGAATGCTTAATCAAAGGAAGTGATACTATGTTAAAAGGATTTTATACATTAACATCAGGAATGCTGACACAACAGCATCGTCTTGACACAATCAGTAATAATATGGCTAATGTATCTACGCCGGGATATAAAAAGGATACGCTCACGAGTACTACATTTCGTGAAGAATTAACTTCAAGAACCGGAAGCATTGATAAAAGTAATCCAAAAGCATTAAATAATACTTCGACAATTCGAGTACCGGATGAAATAGTAACCAATCATGAACAAGGAATTTTTGATGTTACGGGAAATACCTTTGATTTTGCAATTACAGGTCCTGGCTTTTTTCAAATCAACACCGCGAATGGTCCTAGATATACGAGAAATGGTTCTTTTACTTTAGATAACAGAGGTTTTTTATATCTGGAACCGATTGGACGTGTCGTAGGTGAAAAAGGGGAAATTTTATTGAAAAGCGATAAGTTTACAGTGGACTCAACTGGTCTAGTTACTCTAGAGGATGGCACTGTTGTTGATCGGATTCAATGCGTTGATTTTCAGGACTATAATCAATTGGTAAAAAATGGAGAGGGTGTATTTTTAAACAATAATAATGCAAATGTTTTACCAAATCAAAATTCAACAATAAAATGGAAAGCATTAGAGCGTTCCAATGTGAACGCTATGGAAGAAATGATTGACATGATGAGCAGTCAAAGAGCCTTGCAAAGTGGAAGTCAAATTTTAAAAATATATGATCAAATCATTCAAAAAGCAGTCAATGACATTGGTCGAATCTAAGAATAGGAGGATCGAATTGTGAACATTGCTTTTTATACTGCTGCCGTTGGTGCAAATGCACAACAAGCACGATTAGACACCATTGCCAATAATATGGCCAATCTGCAAACAGATGGTTACAAGGCACAGAGTATCGGTTTTTCTGATTTGCTTTACAATAATATGAAAGCGCAGCCTCCGAACAATGGTGATTTAACAGTAGGAAGTGGCGTACGTGCTGGGCAAACTAATTTTAATTTCGATGGCGGAGCATTACTGACAACGGATAGAACTATGGATTATGCAATTATGGGGAATGGCTATTTTGCGATTTATAATATGGAGGAAGATCGCTTGAGCTATACTCGGAATGGAAGCTTTCACAAAGCACAAATGGGTGAAAATGCTTTTTATTTAGCCGCCCAAAATGGAGATTTTGTATTAGATAGTAATATGGAATTGATTCCGGTAAATTCTGATAATGACGACTTAGATATTGGAGTATTTGATTTTGCAAATAAAAATGGAATTTTACTGCAAGGAGAAAACCGATTTATACCTGTTGAGCAAAATGGAGAACCAATATTACAAACAGATGTAACTTTAAAAAGAGGATATTTGGAAGGATCTAACGTCGAATTACCTTATGAGATGACTAAAATGATTGAGACGGAAAGAGCCTATCAGTTATCTCTTCGTATGATTAAAACTTCAGATGAGATTGAAGAAACAATTAATACAATGAGGTAGTAAGAAAGTGAGGCGTTTGTTGTGAGCCAGATAGCAGAAAATTTAGATGCATTGGAAAACGAAGAAAATGTTACCCCACTTCCAAAGCTGGATATAAAGGTTACTCCAGATAGGATGATGGCATTTTTGCGCGTGTCTAACGTTCAAAATGCTGATTATGAACTTGATAAGAAAGATATACTAGAAGCATTGAAAGAAAAAGGTATCATTTTTGGTATCCTCGAAAATGAAATCCAAGAGTATTGTTTACAAAAAAAATATTACAAGGAACTTAAGGTTTCAAAGGGAATTGAACCAATCAATGGAGAAAATGGGGATATTATTTTTCATTTTGATACACAACCAAAGCATCTTCCAAAAGAACTTAATGATGGCTCAGTAGATTTTAAGGATATATCCTTAATTCAAAACGTAAAAGCTGGAGATTTACTTTGTGAAATCATATTACCTACAAATGGAACACCGGGAAAAGATATATTTGGGAATGAAGTTATGTCAAAACCGGGTACAATGCCGCTCATTTCAGCCGGAAAAAATATAGCAATATCGGAGGATGAATTAAAATATACGGCGGCAGTAGATGGCCGTATTGAATATATGAGAGATACCATTTCAATCGAAGAGGTTTTTCATGTAAAAGGAGATGTTGGCCCGGAAACAGGGAATATATTTTTTAACGGCAGTGTTATTATTTCTGGAAACGTTACGGATGGCTTTCGTGTTGAGGCGAAAAAAGATATTATTATCAACGGAAGGGTTGAAGGTGCTGACATAAAGACCGATCAAAATGTATTAATCCGTAGTGGTATGAATGGCATGCAAAAGGGAACAATTACAGCTGGTGGTGATGTAACAAGTCGTTTTATTGAAAATGCAACAGTTATTTGCGGCGGTAATTTTTGTAGCGAATGTACTCTGAATGCAAAGATACATGCAGGGCGATCAATTATCATGAAAGGTAAGCGTGCAGCAATGCTTGGCGGAACCTACATTGCAGGAGATTATGTCATTGCAAAAGAAATTGGAAGTGAGTTAAATATTCCCATGGAAATTAACATTGAGCCTGAATGGTATGCAATGGAAATTGAAGGGAAGAGTTATGAAGATGTGGAATATGCATTTTTAGATCAGCAAGATTTTATTGACCGAATTAAAAAAATAGAAAAAGAAGCAGAAAAGTTTGGGAACGTCATTCAAGATGTCATAAGCGGTAAGAAAAAGGTTCCAATTGAACAAAAAACATTATACATGAAACAATTGATGGGAATGCGAGAAGAAAAAATGCGATCCGTACATAGCTTACAACAAGAACTTGATCGAAGCGTTGAGTATCAAAATAATCATGAATTTGCGGTTACCTGTTTGGGAAATATTTATCCAGGGGTTCGAATGAAGATTTGTGGTACTATGATGCGGGTTGAGCGTACTGCAACACATCAAAAATATTTTGTTGATAAAGGAGAAATTATTGTTGGTGTACCAACAGCAAATGCCGAAGAGTAAGCTTTAAGAGTGAAAAGAGGAATATAAATGAAAATTAGTAGTTATGATCAATTGAATGCTATCCAACTGGATGCACTCAAGGAAATCGGAACCATTGGTTCAGGGAACGCAGCTACGGCTTTGTCTGGAGTTATTTCTAAGAAGGTACGTATTTCTGTTCCAAAAGTATCTATTTTGGACTTTAATACAGCATTAAATATTTTAGGTGGACCTGAGAATATTGTTGCCGGTATTATGGTAAGAATGTCAGGTGATTTAAATGGAATTATGCTATATTTGCAAGAGATGGATTTTATAAATGTTGCTTTAGATAGTGTTTTACATGAAACGATAAGCAGTTATGATCAATTAAACGAATTAAGTCAATCGGCACTTGTTGAGATTGGTAATATTATGATTTCAACTTATATGAATGCACTTTCATCTTTAGCAAGCCTTGAAGTAAGTTTATCAGTTCCAGCAATGTGTATAAATATGGCTGGTGGAATTTTAAGTGTTCCAATGGTAGAATTTGGATATGAAACGGATAAAATTATGATGTTAGATGGGAGCTTTTCTTGTGATGGTCAAGAAGTTTCCAGTAAACTTTTAATGATGCCCGATTTTAAGTCCTTAAATTATATGTTAGACAGATTAGGAGTTGGCAACATTGAATAGCAAACAAACAAGTGTTGGAATTGCCGATATGAAAATTACTAGGGCACCTGGCACTCTAATTACATATGCACTTGGCTCATGTATTGGAATTTGCATCTATGATCCGGTGCTTCGATTAGGCGGAATGGTTCATATTATGTTACCGGAAAAAGTATCAAATCATGATCCGGGAAATATTTTCAAGTATGCAGACACAGGGATTTTAGAAATGATCCGTAAGATGGAAGTTTTTGGTGGTGTTGCCTCACGCATGACAGCTAAAATAGCAGGAGGCGCTAAAATGTTCGATATTCCAGGAGACGCTAATTCCAGTGTGGGAAATATAGGGAAAAGAAATGTCGATTCTGTACGTAAAATATTACAACAATGTAAAATCCGATTATTAAAGGAAGATGTCGGATCCAATTATGCAAGAACAATGGTATTTGATACAAATACAGGAGAAGTAACCATTCGTTCATTTGGACGCCCAGATAATAAATTTTAAAACCAAGTCATATTATATAACTTGGTTTTTTATTGTTTTTAGATGCTAATTTACTATTCGGAATGATGTGGCATTGACTTTACTTGAATGCATGCATTTGTTACTGCAGCTAATACATCTGCTTTATATTGTTTTTCATAAGCAAGAAGTTTTGATAATAAATAACCTTTTCGAGTGACTACATATTTTGGAGGTAAGTGATTTAAAGCCAAAGCAATGACATCATTTTTACATTTATTACAAGAACATACTTCCATCTTGCTCATTAAAGAAGGGCATTCATTTTTTACAAATTCTTCAATTATATTTACAAAGACATATTCACCCGTATCAAAGAAGTCTATCGTATTATAATCCAGCGTGCCTTGATTTTCAATTTCGGAAAAGTTTGCCATAGAAGTGTTTCCTTTCTGATTAAAGTCCTCTGGTACAAACGGTAAAATCTCTGTTTCAAAATGTTGCTCTAATTCTTGACGAATTAAATGTGATAAAGGATCCTCTGAAGGAAGTGAATAAGAAGTCGATGTGTCAGAGGTAGTAGAAGAATTCATTGTTTTTGAAGGTTCATTTTGAACACTATCTATTTTTTCATCTGCAGCAGCTTGATGCATTTGAACCGATTCTTGTATTTGCCTAATATTTGATTGTGCGTGATTGGGCTCAAGTGATCGTATAGGAGATTGTGCCTGAATAGAACCTTGTTCATTTACAGAATCTTCTCTTTGCATATCTGTTTGAGCTTGAATGGATTCCTGTGGTATTACAGATGGTTGCACCTGAATGGATTCTTGCCCATGCACAGAATGTTCTCCTTGTACATCTGTTTGCGATTGATCGAACTCCTGCGGTATTACAACCGGTTGTTCCTGAATGGATTCTTGTCCGCGTACAGAAGCTTCTCCTTGCATATCTGTTTGTGATTGAGCAGGTTCTTGTTTTTTTAAAACCGCCTGTTCCTGAATGGGTTCCTGTACATATTCTTGTTCTGCCGTTCCAATTCTATTTGTTAGTAAATTTAATACATGAGAAGTTTTACTGCTTTTTTTCGACATGAATTATAAGCTCCCTTCACAAACCTGCTTTGCAAGCCGGGCGTAATCAAAGCCAGGATTAGAATATGGGGCATAGGTAATAATACTTTCACCATGTGCCGGAGCCTCTGCAACGGTAACGCTGTTTCTTATTTTTGTATCCAAAATAACAGTGCCTAATTGCTTTGCAATTTCAGTAGTCAGCTCCTCAACTTCTTTTGTTAGATTAATACGACTATTGTATTTTGTTAATAAGATACCTAGAATTTCCAAATCTGGATTATAAAACTTTTTAACTGTATCTATGGTTTCTTTTAGTTGAGTAATTCCAAGAAGACTTAATATTTCAGGAATCATAGGTATCATAAGTGCATTTGCCGCAACATAAGCGTTGACTGTTAAAATATTTAAAGCAGGTGGGGTATCAATAATAATAAAATCATACTGATCTTGTATTGGATTTAATAAATCTCGAAGCATATATTCACGTCCGGCTCGGTTAAATTCCAATTCTGCGGAACTAAGAAGAATATTGGATGAGATAATATCTCCATTAGGGGTATGTGATATAGCGTCTTGTATAGAAATGCTGCCTTTAAAAAGTTCATAAACACTAGGACGGCCTTCAATATCGACGCCTAAACTAAAGCCGAGATTACCTTGGGGGTCTAAATCAACTCCTAAAACTCTTTTCTTCAATTGGGTAAGCCCGCCTACTAAGGCACTGCTTGTAGTCGTTTTTCCAACACCGCCTTTTTGATTGGTGATTGCAATAATTTGAGACAAGATTTTCCCCTCCACTTCATTATTTAGACAAAATTATGTTAATTTATTTTATCATATGACGATATAAAAGTATAGAGAGAATCGAATAAGAACAAATCATTGTAATTAATATACATTTTTTGTAAAATCTATAATTAGATAGAAGGGGGTATTACTATGTCAACAAGTATTAGCGGTTCATCGTCTGTCATGACTACATCTTCAAGCAAACGTTTAACAGGACTTATGAGCAATATGGATACTGATCAGATTGTAAAAGATATGTCCAGTGGAACTTTAACTAAAATAGCAAAGCTAAAACAGAAGAGACAGACATTGGAATGGAGGCAAAATGCATATCGCTCAGTAACGACGAGTCTCTTAAATTTTAATAATCAATTCTTAAGCTCGACATCTATGACAAACCTAAAAAAAGCAAGCTTTTTTAAAAGTGCTGTCATTACTTCACTTGGTTCCAATGCTTCTGCGGCAAGCGTTTCCGGTACTGCGGATTCCATTCGTAATTTCTCAATTGGAAGTATTGACAAATTGGCTACAACTGCAGGGATTACTACTGATTCAAATCATAAAATATCTACACGTAACATCACAACTGGTGAGATTGATTTTTTAACCAGCAGAGATGTATCCGCATTGGAAGATACCAGCATTACACTTTCATACGGAAATAACACATATTTTATGAAGCTATCGGATATTGAACTTAGTAGCAATGCAGATCCTGCAATTCAGGCACAAGAAAATGCTGAGAATCTGGAAGCCGCTTTAAATTCTGCTTTAAAAGCAGGAGGTTTAAATGATTTAGTATCTGCGGAACTTGGAACGGATGGAAAAATTACCTTTAGAGATTTAAAAAATGATGGAAATGAATTAAAGGTAACCGGGGGAAGTACAGCTTTATTAAATGTTTTAGGATTAGAAACTGGTGACTCTACATCAGATGGAACCTTAACAGGAACAAATGATTTACGAACCGCAGAACTCGTAAAACAGGTTACATTTGGAGAGTCCATTGCAAATGGAAATGGAACATTTACTTTAGATTTAAATGGGATAAAAGCAGTTGTTAATTTAAAAGAATTGGTGAATGAGGATGGTAGTTTTAAAGATCCGACCATGAATATGGAAAAACTTGCAGCTCATATTAACGGAGAATTAGATAAGACTTATGGAATCGGAAAAGTCAACGTCAGTGCAGTTAATGTTGACGGTACCCCAATTGCAGCGGATGCGACACAAGGTAAGCTGGTCTTTGAAACAACCAGCACAACATCTATTTTGTCAGTTGCTTCCGGAGATTCCGGAATTCTCGGCGCATCAGGTGCGATGAATATGAATTTGGGAGATGCGAACCGTCTGTTGGTTTTTGAACCACTGACTTCCAGCAGAAATAATTTAAATGCAGCACTTGATTTTTCCGGGGGCAATACACATTCTATGACGATTAATGATGTGCAGTTTGAGGTTGGTAGTGATTTTATTAAGGTAAATGGAGTGCAAAAAGATTTTGCAAAAGGTGTAACTGTAAATGATATTATTAATACAGTTAATAATTCTGATGCAGGCGTTATAATGAAATATTTATCAACTTCAGACCGATTTAGCTTGACGGCAAGCCAGTCCGGCAGTGTTGGAAAAACCAATGTAACCGGAACATTGGGAGATGCTTTGTTCGGTGCAGAAGCGACTCGTATTGGTGAAACGGAAGGAACCGATTCTGAAATGAAGGTTAGCTTTGACGGAGGAAGAAGTTATGAAACAATAACACGTTCGAGCAATACATTTACTTTAGATGGAATGGATGTTACTTTAAATTCTACTTTTACGAGCCAAGCGGTGGATGCCGCAACTGGAACCGGAGATGCCATTACTTTTTCTTCAAAAGCAAATGCGGATGAAGTAGTAGATGCAGTAAAAAGTATGATAGAAGAGTATAACAAAATGATTGAAATGGTCAATACTACTGTATCTACGAAACCGGTCAGGAACAAATCAGGAGGAGCCTTAACATACCAACCTCTTACGGATGAGCAGAAGGAAGAAATGTCAGAGAAAGAAATTGAAAAATGGGAACAAAAGGCACAAGAAGGAATTTTATTCGCTGATCCGCTTCTACGTTCTTTGTCTTCTGATTTGCGTTTTGTTTTCGCAATTCAGGTAGATGGTGTGTCGATGAATCAAATCGGGATTAAAACAGGTACCTCCTTTAAAGATAATGGAAAAATTTCTTTGGATGAAACACAATTTCGTAAAGCATTGGAAGAAAAACCGGATGCAGTGTCAAAGCTTTTTAATGCGGACGGCAGTAACGTTTCAAAAGAAAAAGGAGCAATTTCAAAAATTGAAGAGATTATAACCCGTTATGCCAATACGTCGGGTTCCCAAAAAGGCAGTTTGATTCAAAAGGCAGGACATAGTGCGTCTCCAATGAGTGAGTTGGATAATGTTATCTATAAAGAGATTCGATCACTATCGGATCAAATCGACACTTGGGAAGACAAACTTAAAATTGAGCAAGATAGATACTACAGTAAGTTTACCAATTTGGAAGTATATTTGAATAAAATGAATGCACAATCTGGTTGGTTAGCACAGCAATTTGGTTCTTGATTAAATACTACTTTTGCTGGATACGTATAATGGCACTCATTAAAAAGGAGGCATTCCATGAACACATATGCAAATAATTATGAAAAGGGGTTCCAACATTATAAGGAACAATCAGTATTCACAATGACGAAAGGAGAAATGCTGATTCTTCTATATGATGAAATAGTAAAGAAATTGAATAAGGCGAAAATACTAGCAAATAATAAGGATTTTACAAACTTTGAGGTAGAAATTGACAAAACTCGAAAAATTGTGCTATATTTAATCAATACCTTAGATTTAAAATATGCTGTAAGTACAAACTTATCAAGATTATATGAATTTTTTATTTTTGAATTATCTCGATTAAATGCAAGCCGTAACGTAGCCATTATTGATGAGATGATTCCACTCGTTATAGATTTAAGGGATACTTATAAGGAAGCGGATCGATTGGCAAGAAAGCAGAGTGCATTGGCAAAATAGTGATGGGAGTGTTAAATCAGTACGATGGATAACATGAATCAAATTCTTTCAATTTTACAAAAAAAATACCGACGTATGGATATGATTTTAACGATTACAAAAGAATTAGAGAAAGTTGTCGCATCTGGTGACGAAACTTCACTTGGAATCATTTTAGAAACCCGTCAAAAAGAAATGGATGAAATCGATCAATTAGACCGTGATTTAAAGAGTATTCAAGGGAATATGTCACCGATTCTTCAGCAAAAAATGAATCAGATTCTTAAACCGGTATCTGGAGAAGCAATAAGACTTCAAAATCCCTTGGAGACCAATATTTTCGACACCAATAAGCGTATAATAAAACTTGTTGAAAAAATAATCAATTTAGATACAGTAATTCGTAATAAAATGAAGAGAGCATAAAATAAAAGAGTGGAGGAAAGAAAATGGCAGCAGTTGATACTAAAATTTTATTAGAATCCGGAACAAATGAGATTGAAATTATGGAATTTACTATAGCTGGTGATTTATTTGGAATTAATGTCGCAAAGGTCCGAGAAATTCTGATGCCAAGCGCGATTAAACCAATGCCGCAATCTCATCCTGCTGTAGAAGGTGTTTTTAAGCCGAGAGATCGAGTGATTACCGTTATTAATTTGCCGAAGTATCTTGGTTTGCCGGAATCCTCTGAAAATGGACGAGACCTATTTATTATAACAAATTTTAATAAGTTGCATGTTGCTTTTCGTGTTCATTCTGTTGAGGGCATAGACCGTATTTCTTGGAGTGCAATTCAAAAACCCGACAAGACGATTTACGGCGGTGATTCCGGAGTGGCTACTGGCTTAGCGGAATGCGGAAATCGTTTGGTAACGATATTAGATTTTGAAAAAATTGTTGCGGATATTGCACCGGAAACTGGAATACAGCTTTCTGGTATTGATAAATTAGAAAGAAAAGATCGGGATCAAAGACCAATCATTGTTGCAGAAGACTCTATCCTACTATCAAAAATGATAGAAGAAGCTTTGATAAAAGCAGGATATAATAATGTAATGATGTTCAACAATGGACAAGAGGCCTGGGATTATCTTACTGAAATCCGAAATGAAGATAACATTTATGATAAAGTTTCATGCATTATAACCGATATTGAAATGCCGCAGATGGATGGGCATCGTTTGACAAAACTTGTAAAGACAGATGCTATTTTAAAAAAGATCCCATTAATTATATTCTCTTCTCTCATTAATGAAGAAATGCAGATAAAAGGGAAATCGTTAGGTGCTGATGAACAATTATCGAAACCAGAAATCGTACATTTGGTGACGGTTATCGATCATTTATTGGAAAAAAATTTAAAAAAATAAAATATTTAGATAAAAAAGTACGAACATAGCATAAATAGGGAGCAGGTTACTTTAAATCTGCTCCCGTTTTATGATTAAAAGACTAGCATTGCAACGAAAGGCCTCAAGGTATGAATCGAAAGCGTTTAATGAATGAACAGGATGATTTGATTTACGTCAATGACTTGAAGACCCAAAAAATTTTATTTATAAATGATGCTGCAAAAATGCGAATGGGTCTAAAAGACATAGATTGTCTAGAGAAAAAATGTTATCAGTTGATTCAGGGTTTATCAAAACCCTGCGCTTGTTGTGAAAATCATCTTTTAACATCGAATGAAACCTACGAATGGAATTATGCAAATCATTATATGGAAGGAAACTATCTATTAAGACATAAGCTGGTTGAATGGAACGGACAATTAGCAAGAATGGAAATTGCCATAGAGAATACAAAAGAAGAAAATAATAATCAAAGCGATTTAAAATGCAATATAGAGTTAATATTGTTACAAGCCATTCATGATTTAACCGAAAAAGAAGATTTTTTAGGCGCCATGGAATTGGTGCTAAAAAGAATTGGGCAAAGTTATGGCGCACAATCTGTTTATGTAGCAGAAATTAATCATACCAATCATGGGGAGCTCCTTTATGGATGGTGTAAGAATTCGAACGATAAGAAGATTTCTTTGAATGCGCAAGATTCTTTGATTTTAGAAAGTTGGGACTACCTTTCCGGAGGGAAGCAATGGAATGTGTTAAGCATTGGTGATACTTTACATATAGTGCCAATGGTTGATGTTGAATATGGCGACGGATATTTTGCAATCGAATGTATTTGTGAAGAACGTGAGATTCTTTCTGACATCCTGTTAATCGGTCATATTATATTAAATGAAATAACCAAAAGAAGATTACAAAATCGTATTGAATATATTAATAATTATGATATATTGACTGGTACGTTTCGAAGAAGTCTTTATTTAAACCATTTGAAGCATATAGAGGAGAAAGAGCCTTCATCTATGGGGGTACTATTAGCTAATATTAATGGTTTAAAGAAAGTCAATGAATATTATGGAAATGAATATGGTGATAAAGTAGTACGAGCAACCGGGAGCATTTTAATTGATCAATTCGGAAACAAATGCGTTTTCCGTTTAAGTGGAGATGAATTCATTGTATTATGTGAAAATATTAATAAAAAGAATTTTCATCTGAAGATTCAAGCGGTAAAAGAAGAATTTAGTCAAATGGATCATTCGGGTGTTTCTATTGGTTATACATGGGCAGAGGAAGAATTTGATTTAACACAGTTAATTGATCATGCAGATGAATTGATGTACATTGAAAAGCAGCAATTTTACACCAATGAAGAGTTCTCGATAAAGCGAAATCGTCCAAAGCATGTAAAAGAGTTACTTGAGTCTATAGAGAATAAAGAATATGAAATGTATTTACAGCCCAAAACCGATATGATAACCGGTGAACTTATCGGAGCTGAGGCACTTGTAAGGTACATACATCCACAAAATGGAGTAATTCCTCCTAGTAAATTTATTCCTACACTAGAACGTGAAAGAACCATTCGTTATATTGATTTCTTTATGTATGAAGAAGTCTGTAAAATGATGGAGCAATGGCATAAGCAAGGAAGAAAGCTCCTTCCTGTTTCTCTGAACTTTTCAAGAGCTACCATATTAGAAAGAGATTTTATGGAGCAACTTCTTTTAATTTATGGGAAGTACGATATTCCATATAATTGTATTGAAATTGAAATTACGGAGAGTATGGGAGAATTGGAAAAAGAAACACTTGCAGAAATCAGTGCACAAATGAAGTCCCAAGGATTTGCTGTTTCTTTGGATGATTTTGGATCGGAATACACGAATATGGCGATTTTAACAATTATGGACTTTGATACTCTAAAGCTGGATCGCAGTTTAGTAAGCCGTCTGGAAAAGAGTGAAGAAAACCGTATTGTTGTACAGCATGTTATTGAGATGTGTAAGGAGATGGGAGTTCGTTGTTTAGCTGAAGGCGTAGAAAACGAAAACCAAAAAAAGCTTTTACGTGAAATGGGCTGTGATTTTGCGCAAGGATACTTATTTAATAAGCCATTACCGGTAAGTTCGTTTGAAGCGCATTATTTTAATCATTAAATTAAATAACGATAAAAAGGAAGAATTGGGTGGAAATATAAAATATTTTTAATTTTTTTGTTGAATTATTACAAAATATATGCAATAATAAGAGAATAAATAAAAAGGAAAACTCGTTAAAATGTAATTCATTAGCGAGTTTTTTTAAGGATAAAATTAGGAGGGTTATTTGTGGAAAATCAAAGAAGTAATTTTTCAAGCAGAATAGGCTTTGTATTAGCTGCTGCCGGTTCTGCGGTAGGTTTAGGTAACATTTGGAGATTTCCATACTTAGCAGCAAAGTATGGCGGCGGAATATTTTTACTTGTTTATTTTATTTTATTAGTAACTTTTGGTTTTTCTTTAATGATTGCAGAAATTGCAATCGGAAGAAAGACAAAGCTTAGTGCTGTAGAGGCTTATGGTGCATTAGATAAGCGTTTTGGATTTGTTGGAGCATTAACATCACTTGTACCGATTATCATTTTTCCTTATTATTGTGTAATCGGTGGATGGGTTGTAAAATATTTTATTGCCTTTATAACTGGTGAAGCTGGCGCTGCTGCTCAGGATGGTTATTTTGTAGATTTTATTACGCAAACGGTTCAACCGATTATTTGGCTGTTGATTTTTATGGGATCGACTGCTGCCGTTGTAATGTGCGGTGTAGAAAAGGGAATTGAAAGTGCAAGCAAAATCTTAATGCCGATTCTAGTTGTTCTTTCTGTTATTGTTGCGGTATTTAGTATCACAATGCCGGGAGCATGGGATGGCTTGCTTTACTATTTAACTCCTGATTTTTCCAAATTCTCGATTAAGACTGTATTGGGTGCTTTGGGACAGCTTTTCTATTCGATGTCGCTTGCTATGGGTATTATGATTACATATGGATCCTATATGAAAAAAGAAGCAGATTTGGAATCTTCAGTTAAGCAAATTGAATGGTTTGATGCTGGAATTGCATTTATTGCAGGATTGATGATTGTACCAGCAGTATATGCGTTTTCCGGTGGGGATGAATCAGCAATGAATGCAGGTGCCGGCCTAATGTTTATCACATTGCCAAAGGTATTTGCAGCAATGAAGATGGGTACGCTAATCGGAGGAATTTTCTTCTTGCTGGTATTATTTGCTGCATTGACTTCTGCAATATCCTTAATGGAAACCGTTGTTTCCATTGCGCAGGATAAACTAAAATGGGGTCGAATGAAGGCATCCATTATTATATTGATTGGATCTATGGCGATTGCATTGCCTTCGACTTTGGGATTTGGAGCTTGGAGTCACATTGCTCCGATGGGCATGTCCTTACTTGATTTCTTTGACTTTATCAGTAATAGTGTCCTAATGCCAATTGTTGCTTTCTTTACTTGTATTTTTGTTGGTTACTTTATTAAGACAAAGACGATTTCAGACGAAGTGAAAATTTCTTCTGCATTTAAGAGAGAAAAATTATTTGTCGTCGTTATTAAATACGTAGCACCAATTTGCTTGGTAATAATTTTAATTAGCTATGTAATGCAAGGATTAGGTTTTATCAGTATTTAATTTGTTTATATTGCATATTTAATCGCATAGAAAACCGAAGGAAAGATATCTTTTCCTTTGGTTTTTTTGTTATAGAGGAAATATTGTTTGCATTACAATAGCAATCATGGGAAAATAAAAAAGAATCATATCGTAGAAAGGATAAAGAATAGAATGAAAGTTCGCGTTGTTTTGGATAACAATACTTATGTGGATGAATACTATTATGGTGAGCCTGGAGTATGTTATTACATAGAGGATGAAGATACAAAAATAATGTTAGATGTAGGTTACAGTAATATTTTTTTAAAAAATGCGAGTGCCCTAGGTATTTCAATCTCAAACTTGGATATTTTGGTACTATCTCATGGACATGATGATCATACGAAGGGGTTGCCTTCTTTTTTTAAGGAACGTGAAGCTTCTGATTTTACAAAAAAAATTATGCTTGTTACACATCCTGCTACTTTTGATAAGAAACTTATCAATGAGCAGGAAATTGGGAGCCCAATGACACGAAGCGAAGCGGCTAAGCATTGTCGGCTTTTATTAACGAAAGAACCATTTAAGTTAAGTAAGAATATCACATTTTTAGGTGAAATACCAAAAGTAGTTAACTTTGAAAAACCCTATAGCATTGGAACAAAGGTGGTAATGGGCAAGGAAACAGAGGATTTTGTTATCGAAGATAGTGCTTTGGTGTGTCAAGGAAAAGAAGGCATTTATGTAATTACGGGATGCTCACACAGTGGTATTTGCAATATCATTGAATATGCAAAAAAAGTGACCGGAGTGGATCAAGTTTGTGGTGTTCTTGGAGGATTTCATTTGTTTGAAAGCACCAGTAAAAGGGTACAAGAAACGATAAATTATTTAGAGAAACAAAATATATCAGAACTTTATCCCTGTCATTGTACCTCATTTGAGGTAAAAGCAGCAATGCATCAAAAGATTACAGTAAAAGAAGTCGGTGTAGGTTTAGAACTTGAGTGGAAATAAAAAGATTAGGGGGTAGCAATATGCCAGAAACAAATACGACAAATGATGTGGTAAAAGAAGTAGCCACAGCCGGAGAAAAATTATTTTCTCAACCAACGATGAATGTTCTTATGAAGATAGGTGTGGCTTTATTAATCTTACTTATAGGATACATTGCCATTCATATTTTAATAAAGGTTTTGAAAAAAGGAATCAAACGAACTAAAATGGATGAAGTCCTTCATACCTTTTTTCTTAATTGTGCAAAAATGGTTTTGTGGATTATTTTACTCATCACTACTTTGGACTATTTAGGGATACCGCCAACTTCCTTTTTAACGGTGCTCGGTGCCGCTGGTGTTGCTGTGGCATTGGCATTAAAGGATAGCTTAAGCAATTTTGCGGGTGGAATCTTAATTATTATCACAAAGCCTTTTTCAAAAGGTGATTTTATTGAGGATATGGAAACATCCGGGAAAGTGGAAAAAATCGATTTGCTTTATACTACTTTAATGACCTTTGATAATAAGGTAATTACTATTCCTAACGGCAAATTAGCAAATTCAACGATAACTAATTATTCAAGAGAGTTACAGAGACGAGTTGATTGTACGTTTAGTGTCGGATATGACGATGATATTGCGTTAGTTAAGGAAATTCTAGCTGCAGTAGCCGATTCCAATGCGAAAATTTATAAAGAGCCTATACCGGTAATCGGTGTGGCAGGGCATGGAGACAACGCTGTACAGTTTCATCTAAGAGTATGGTGTGCAACAGAAGATTACTGGGATGTTTTTTACTTTTTACAAGAGCAGGTAAAGTTGGCATTTGATCTTCATAATATATCCATTCCTTATCCACAAATGGATATTCATATGAAAAAAAAGAAATAATTATATAGTAAGAATTATCGAAAAATAACTAATATTTTTTTAAAATAAAATTTAATAAAATAGGCTTGACCTATTTTATTCCTTATGTTAATATATTGAAGATTTAAGTAGAAAACGAAAGGAAATGCTTTATGATATTTAATAATCGTAAAAAAGAAACCAAAAAAAGCGCTTCTTACCCGACGATGATCGGGCAATTCGCATTTTCTATTTTTATCTTCAATACATTCGTTGATTAAAAGTCTTCCTTTTTGGAAGACTTTTTTTTATGGGCTTATCTATCTTTTCGCAATATTGCGGAAACGATATTAATAGTCTTGTTTGAGAAAGGAGAAAAGAAATATGTTAGCAGGAAGAAGTTTATTAGAACCAATGGATTTTACAGTAGAGGAAATGGATGAGATTTTTGCATTAGCCGATAAAATAATAGAGGATCCAAAGAAATATGCGCATGCATGTGATGGAAAATTACTCGCCACTTTGTTTTATGAACCAAGTACAAGAACGAGATTTAGTTTTGAGGCAGCTATGCTTCGTTTAGGTGGAGACGTGATTGGTTTTTCGGAGCCGAATTCCAGTTCCGTAGCAAAGGGTGAAAGTATTGCCGATACAATTCGAACGGTTGCTTGCTACTGTGATATTGCAGTGATGCGTCATCCAAAAGAAGGAGCTCCAAAGGTAGCTGCATGGAGTACAGAGATGCCGGTAATTAATGCAGGAGATGGCGGGCATATGCATCCGACCCAAACATTGACAGACTTGTTGACAATTCATCGTGAAAAAGGAAGCTTTGAAAATTTAACGGTTGGACTTTGCGGCGACTTAAAGTTTGGAAGAACGGTACACTCCTTAATTAAAGCACTCTCTCGTTATAAAAACGTAAAATTTGTATTGATTTCGCCAGAAGAATTACGTATTCCAGAATATGTAAGAAAAGAGATTTTAATAAAAAATAACATCCCGTTTAAAGAGGTTGAGAAGATGCAAGAAGTTCTTCCTGAACTGGATATGCTTTATATGACTCGAGTACAGAAGGAAAGATTTTTTAATGAAGAAGACTATATTCGCTTAAAGGACAGCTATATATTAGATGCAGCTAAGATGGAGCTTGCAAAAGAAAAAATGATGGTTTTACACCCATTACCAAGAGTGAATGAAATTGCAGTAGAGGTTGATTCAGACCCGAGAGCTCTTTATTTCAAACAAGCTAAATACGGCATGTACGTTAGAATGGCTTTAATTATGAGCTTGCTTGGAGTTGAAGTTTAATAAAAAATTATAAGGATATTTGTTTCCATAAGGACAGAAAATAAAAATGTAAAAAATAGGAGGGAATAGAATGGTAGTTATTAACAGCATAGAAAAAGGAATCGTTATTGATCATATTAAAGCCGGACAGGGTGCAAAAATTTTAAATTATTTAGACATCGATGCAGAAAAGCATTCCGTAGCCTTTTTGATGAATGCAAGCAGTAAAAAGCATGGAAAAAAGGATGTTATTAAAATTGATAAAGTAATCGATGTGGACTTGGCTGTATTAGGCTTAATTGATCCCGATTGCACAGTAAACATTATTGAAGACCATATCATTTCAAAGAAGATAAAACCGGAAATACCGAAAACGGTAACGAATGTGATTCGCTGCAAAAATCCAAGATGTGTAACATCAGTAGAAGTGAATGCTCCACACATTTTTCATCTGATTAATGAAGAAAACAGAGAATATCGATGTGAATATTGTGATGATATTGTGAGCATGAAGGGAGACAATGTAAATGAAATTGTGCATAAGAAATGGGATGGTAATCAGTCCGGCAAATAAGCTGGAGCAGCTTGCAGATATATATATTGAAGATGGCATAATAACAGCCATTACCAATCCGGGGGAAAGAAATTTTTATGGTGAATATAAGGAAATTTCGGCCTCGGGAAAGTGGGTTGTACCGGGTTTGATTGATTTGCATGTACATTTTCGTGAACCGGGGTTTGAGTACAAGGAGGATATAGAAAGTGGATGCCGAGCGGCAGCAAAAGGCGGATTCACTACGGTTTGTCCAATGCCAAATACAAAACCTGCTATCGATAATCCGGAGTTGGTTGCCTATGTTGCAAAAAAAGCAATGGAAGCAAATGGTGTTGCAGTTCTTCCTATCGGAGCAATTACGTTAGGACAGGAAGGAAATGAACTCTGTGATTTTGAAGCCATGAAAAATGCTCCTGGTTCCATTTACGCATTGAGTGAGGATGGGAAATCAGTTATGGATTCTCAAATCATGAAGCAGGCAATGGAAAAGGCGAAGGATTTGAATTTGCCGATTTTCTCTCATACGGAGGATCGAGAACTGGCACAGGGTGGTGTCATGAATGAAGGAGAAACGGCACGTTCTCTTGGACTTTGTGGTATTCCTTCAGAAGCGGAAGAAATCATTGCCATTCGAGATATCCTTTTAGCAAAAAATACAGGTTGCCAATTACATTTGTGCCATATTAGTACAAAAGGAAGCGTTGAATTGATTCGTCAGGCAAAATATTATGGAATTCCTGTCACTGCAGAAACGGCTCCTCATTATTTTCTTCTTACCGATAAGGACGTTATTAAGGAGGGTCAGGAAACCAAGAGCAAGAGGCTGAAAGCTGATCCAAATTGGAAAATGAATCCACCTTTACGTTCTGAGGAAGATCGCTTGGAAATTATTAAGGGGTTAAAGGATGGAACGATTGATGTGATTGCTACAGATCATGCACCGCATCATAGTGAAGAAAAAGCAAAAACGTTTCAGGAAGCACCCTTTGGTATTATCGGTTTGGAAACAAGCTTTGCATTAAGTTTTACCTCTCTGGTAAAAACAGGAATCCTTTCTCCAAAGGAGCTTATTTCAAGAATGAGTACAACGCCGGCTGAGATTCTGGGAATTGATCGTGGTGTGATTGAAGTGGGCAAAACGGCGGATTTAGCTATTATTGATGTAGAGAAGGAATATGAAATCAATTTTGATTCTTTTGCTTCAAAATCAAGAAATACTCCTTTCATGGGAAAAAAAGTTTTTGGACAGGTTTGTTATACAATGGTTGACGGAAAGGTCATTTACTCGTTAGAATAAAGAAAAGAGGAAGAGCTGTCCCAGTGCAGATTTATATTGGGACAGCTCCGATTATGTATATAGAAAGCATGGAGGAAAAATATGATCGATTGTTTGTTAGAAAAAATAAAAGAGACGAAAAATCCAACGGTTGTGGGGCTGGACCCATCTTATGCAATGATTCCTAAGTATATAAAGGAAGAAATGTTGGAACGATATGGAAAAACACCAAAAGCCGTTGCACAGATGTTTTTGACTTTTAATAAGGCAATCATCGATCAAGTTTGGGATTTGATTCCTGCTGTTAAGCCTCAGATTGCAATGTATGAACGATATGGACTGGATGGAATTTCCGCTTATATGGAAACGATTGAATATGCAAAACAAAAAGGTTTAATTATTATTGGCGATATTAAACGTGGAGATATTTCTTCCACTGCGGAAGCCTATGCTGCACACATCAATGGAGTAGAAATTGAAGGAGAAACGTTCGATCTTTGGAAAGAGGATTCTATAACAGTTAATCCCTACTTTGGCATCGATGGAATAAAACCGTTTCTGGAACCTTGCATTAAAAAAGACAAAGGAATCTTTATTTTGGTGAAAACAAGTAATCCTGGAAGTGGTGAACTGCAAGATCGCATGATTGATGGAGAACCACTTTATTGCAGAGTCGCGGATCTTGTTACCAAGTGGGGCGAAGAGGCTATGGGAACGATGGGGTATAGCAAGGTTGGTGCAGTAGTTGGAGCAACGCATAAGGAGCAGGGGATTGCTCTACGTAAGCGTATGCCACACACCTTTTTCTTAGTACCCGGTTACGGTGCTCAGGGAGGTACTGGAGCGGATTTAAAAGGGTACTTTGATAAGGATGGATTTGGGATTATAGTTAATTCGTCAAGGGGGATCATTGCAGCTTATCAAAAGGATGATAACTTTGCAGATGCAGAAACGATAGGAGCAGAATTTGCTGAAGCTTCCAGAAAAGCTGTAATAAACATGAAGCAGGATTTAGAAAGAGCGTTATAGGAGTGAAGAGTATGGAAAAGTATAGAGTGGAGGCAAGAGTCCTATCAAACGAATGCATAGCCAAAAATGTTTATCAAATGACATTGGAATGTGTAGATGCTGCTCTTTCAGCTAAATGTGGTCAGTTTGTAAATCTGTATATGAAAAATGAGTCATTATTGCTTCCAAGGCCAATTAGTATTTGCTGGATTGACGGAGCAAAGCTGACATTAGTTTATGGTATAGTCGGAAAAGGGACTGAGGAACTTTCAACCTATGGATTTGGTGATCTTTTGCAGATGTCTATGCCAAGAGGAAACGGCTATGATTTAGAAGTTGTAAAAGAAGGTCAAAGTACGCTGGTGATCGGTGGTGGAATTGGTGTACCTCCTTTGTTGGAATTAACTTATGCGTTGACCCAAAAAGGGATAAAAGTAACTGCAGTAATTGGCTTTCAAGAAGAACCATTTCTTATGAAACCTTTGATTAAAGCTGGAGCTGATTTGTATGTGGCAACCGATTCCGGAACGTCTGGTTTTCATGGAAATGTTGTAGACTTGATGGAGCAGGAAAAGTTAACTGCAGATGCTTATTTTGCTTGCGGACCAAAACCGATGTTGAAAGCATTAACAAATTTTGTCTTACAGCAGAAAAAAGACATTCAAATCTCTATGGAAGAACGGATGGGCTGCGGTTATGGAGCATGTGTTGGATGTGTTTGCACAATTCGTGATAAAGAGAGCGGCTTAGAGGTACGAAAAAAGGTTTGTAAGGATGGACCGGTATTTTGGGGAAGCGAGGTGGTTTGGGATGCAAAATAACAACAATCCATCAAATAAAGAGATAGAAAATGAAAAAGAGGATTTAGATCTTCGAGTAAAAATTGCTGGCGTAGAATGGAAGAACCCAATTACAACCGCATCCGGTACTTTTTCTGCAAAAGAAAGCAGTACTTTTTATGATTTAGGTAAATTAGGAGCTGTAACAACAAAAGGGGTTTCCGATGTACCTTGGAGCGGAAATCCTACGCCGCGTATTACCGAAACTTATGGAGGAATGCTGAATGCAGTCGGACTTCAAAATCCAGGCGTGGAAGCGTTCATTTCTGAGGAGATTCCTTATATCAAAGAGTATGATACAAAGCTCATTGCAAATGTGGCAGGACATACATTAGAAGAATACTGCCGTACGGTAGAAAAATTAAACGATACGGATGTAGATATGATGGAGATTAATATTTCTTGCCCAAATGTAAAGGAGGGCGGCATCGGATTTGGTACCGATGCAAAAATGGCAGCTGATGTTACAAAAGCTGTTAAATCACTTGCAAAAAAACCCATAATTATTAAATTAACTCCAAATGTAACAAACGTATCGGAGATTGCAAAGGCAGTAGAGGCAGAAGGTGCCGATGCAGTTTCTTTGATTAATACTTTACTTGGTATGCGTATAGATGTAAGACGAGGAAGGACGGTACTTGCGAATAAGACCGGCGGACTTTCCGGACCGGCCGTTAAACCGGTAGCTGTTCGTATGGTGTATGAGGTACGTAAGGCGGTTCGTATTCCGATTATTGGATTAGGTGGCATTATGACCGGGGAAGATGCGGCAGAATTTCTAATGGCGGGAGCAAATGCTGTAGCTATTGGAACGGCAGCACTGATTAATCCGACTGCACCAATCGATATATTAGAAGGATTAAAAACCTATATGAAAGAAATGGGCTTTCAAAATATTCAACAAATACAAAATGCCTTTTGTGATTAGTGGGAGAAAAAGAATGAATTATAAAAAGAATTTTATTGAGTTTATGGTGAAATCCGGTGTTTTAACCTTTGGTGATTTTATAACAAAAAGTGGAAGAAAAACCCCATATTTTATTAATACTGGAAATTATAAAACGGGTGAACAGGCTGCTAAGCTAGGTCAATTTTATGCAAAATGCATTGAAGAAAACCGTGAAATGGGGAAAATTACGGAAGATATTACTGCTTTATTTGGTCCGGCATATAAGGGAATTCCTTTAGCAGTAGCAACTTCCATATCATTAGCAACAGAATTTCAATGCAATGTAAATTATTGCTTTAACCGAAAAGAGGCAAAGGATCATGGAGAGGGCGGCACTATGGTAGGATATAAGCTTCAAGATGGCGATAAAGTGCTGATTATTGAAGATGTCATTACGGCAGGAACCGCTATCAGAGAGTGTTTTCCAATTTTAAAGTCTACAGCAGATGTTAAAATAGAAGGATTAATCATTTCAGTCGACCGTATGGAACGTGGTGCTGGGAACAAGACTGCAATTCAGGAGATTGAAGAAGAATTTGGCATTAAGACGTTTCCGATTGTAACCGTTCGAGAAATTATTGATACACTTTACAACACAGAGGTAGATGGTAAGGTATACATTAATGATGAAATGAAAGCTAGAATGGAAACGTATTTACAGGAGTATTGTGTAAAATAAACGGAAAAGAATTGCTTTTCTATAATATAACTGATACACTTATATAAATTAAGTTATTTAATGTTTATTTGTACTACAGAAAAAGGATGTGATTGTATGGAGCTATCTTCTTTCATGGCTATGAACTTACAAAGTCTGCAGCAAACTCTTGCTATGGCAAATTTAAATCGTGCAATGAAGATAGAAACTGAGGGAGCGCTTAACTTAATTCAAAGTATGGAACAAGCAAATCCTCAGCAAAGTTTAGATCCTACAATCGGGAATCTGCTGGATGCCCGTGCATGATATTTATCAGACAAAGCTCACCGATTGTGAGCTTTCTTTTTTTTTCATTAAAAATATCCCCTTAGATTAATATCATTTTAACATTAATCAAAGAGGATATATCTATTTGCACAAAATTTAAGACAGGCTAATGAAATAATAAAATGTTTTTTAGGTAATTTATATGATTCTTTTAAATGATTTTAATATTATTTTTCGCTTTGTCTTTTAGTCAGTTCTACGAGTTCCTTAAATTTACTCATAATGTAGCCGTAATTATCCTTCTTATGTGGTACCATACAATTACTGCAATCTTTTATACCATTTTCGGAATATTTGAAGTTTCCGCCGCAATTTTCCCCCAGTGCATAAAGCGGGCAGTAACAAAACAGACAATTGAATTCTTCCGGATGCTTTGTATCATGACACGGAAAAAATTCACAAGATTTGTGATTAAAAAAGGAATAATTTTTGCCGCGCCATTCATCCTTACCCATTTTTGCTGATTTTTCTTTTTCATTTTTTTCTCTAATCATTTCTGACATTCTTAATACCTCTCCATAAATAAAAAAATTGGGCAGAGCCCTTTATATTCATACAATGAGATGATATCAGTCTTAGGAAAGTCTGTCAATCTTTGATCTTAATTTCATAAGAAAGTGCCGACTGCAGAATATCCTGCAGTCGGCGAAAGAAGAAGGAGGAATTGAAAGTAGATTCCTTTATTATTATTGTAAGTTCTTATATGAAAAATCTAGGAATGTATAAGAATTTAGTTTATAATATGGTGGTATTGTCAAAAATGTGAGATATAAAATACTTAGGAGAAAAAAATGAATTTAACAGGAATATTTCTTATTGCAGTTGGACTTTCAATGGATGCATTTGCAGTTGCAGTTTGCAAAGGGTTGTCGATGCAGCGAATGAAATGGAAAAATGCTTTGATTATTGCAATTTATTTTGCTGTATTTCAAGCAATTATGCCATTAATTGGATATTATGTTGGTGTACAGTTCAGTGACCATATCGTACAAGTTGATCATTGGATTGCATTTGTCCTTTTAAGTTTAATTGGTGGAAATATGATTTTAGAATCTCGGAATAAAGACGAAGTTTTCGATGATAGAATGAATTTTTCACATATGTTAGTACTTGCAGTTGCAACAAGTATTGATGCATTGGCTATTGGTGTAACATTTGCATTTCTAAAGGTTAAAATTTTTGAAGCTGTATTGCAAATTGGGATAGTGACGTTACTCTTTTCTCTCATTGGTGTTAAAATTGGTACTATTTTTGGAATTAAATATAAGTCGAAAGCAGAACTTTCCGGCGGTATTATTTTAATTCTCATGGGAATAAAAATTTTATTAGAGCATTTAGGGATGTTGCCGTTTTAAAAGAGAAGGCTAACATGATTCATCGTTGTATAACTTGACATAGCATGGAGTCAGTGACAAAATAATGATGAGTGTTTCTTATTTCTAGTGAATATTGAAAAGAAAGGAATGATTTCTATATGGCACTGCGAAATATTGTTTTAGATGGAGATCCGATTTTAAGAAAAAAGTGTAAGCCAGTAGAAGAGGTTAATAATAAAATTCGTCAAATTTTAGATGACATGGCAGAAACAATGTATGATTCAGAGAATGGAGCAGGGTTGGCTGCTTCCCAAGTTGGAATTCTAAAACGGCTTGTAGTAATTGATATGGGAAGTGGTTTGTTAAAGCTGGTAAATCCTGAAATTATCAGTGAAGAAGGAAGCCAGGAGGTAATTGAGGGATGCCTCAGCTTTCCTGGGCAATATGGCAAACTAATTCGTCCTAAAAAGGTAAGGGTAAAAGCTCTTAATGAAGATGGGGAACCGATTACACTTGAAGGTGAGGGAGATATGGCAAAGTGTTTTTGTCATGAGATTGATCATTTAAATGGAGTTGTTTTTGTAGATAAAGTTACAGAATGGATTCATGCTTAAAAAGAGAATCCATTGTTTGCAATTATAACATCAAAATTTAAAATTATTTATAGAGCAAACTATTGTTAGCTCTATTTTTTTTATCTTATTTTTAACTTAATTATTTTTAAGAAAAGATTACAAGCTTTATATTAATATCATCATTTAAAATAATAGTAAATTAAAATATTGTTGACAAGAAAAACTAAAATTGATAATATTACGTCATACGATATATCGTTATACGTAATAATTTTGTAGCTGCCACTTTTTTAATTATTTCGAAGGGAGGAATGGAGATGCCGTATGCAGGAGGACCGATGACAGAGGCTATGTATTATGTTCTTGTCGCCTTATTGAATCCGAATCATGGATATCAATTAATGAGTGCAGTAACAGAAGTTTCAAAGGGAAGAGTTCATATGGGACCGGGTACCTTGTATGGTGTTTTGGGGAGAATGCAAAAGGATGAACTTATTTCACTTTCTGATGACGATGGAAGAAGAAAGACTTATACCATTACTGAGGCAGGGAAAGTCGCTTTAAAACGTGAATATGAGCGCCTAAAGGCATTAATAGAAGATGGGGTGGAGATTGAAAATGTGCAAGAATGAAAAACGAAACGTAGTTTATCGCTTACGGCCGGATGAATATTACCGAATTGGTGAACATGAAAGCTGGTTTATGGATTTGGCAGAGCAGGGACTTCATTTGGAAAAGATGGGAGCAAGATTTGCACGTTTTCGAAAAGGGGAGCCCCAAAATATGCAGTACCGTGTGGATATATTTCCCGGAATCGAAGATCCTCTCGGACAGCAGCAAAAAGATTTATACAAAGAATATGGGTGGGAATATGTAACAAAGTATGGTAAATTTTGCGTTTATCGTTCCCCGAATGAAGCGAATGCTCCGGAGTTACATACCGATATGGCAGAACAGGCCTATACGGTTAGAGAGTTGGAAAAGTCGTTGCGTAATGCAACTTTCTTTGTAATACTAATCGTTGCTTTGATAATACTTATGACTTTTTGGATATGGTTTGAATCTAAATCTCCAATCTTACATTTAATTGAAGGACATACGGTACAGCAGGCTTTTGTTATATTAGTAGAGATTTATGTGGCAATCACCAGTATTTTATCTTGGTTTTCGATTCGACGTTTACGTGATGATTTGAAAGCAGGACATCCGATTAACCATCATGCTCCATGGAAGAAACGAACCTATTTTACTTTAGGAATTGCAGCAGCTTTTATAATACTGGCATTCATGACCTGTTTGATTCCTATTATGCAGTTGACGCAGACAAAAGAGGCGACCTTACCTCTTACAGAAAGTAATATACCGGTGGTTCGTCTTGCAGAAATTGAGCAGGATGATAGATTAGAAAGAGTAAGTGAGACAGACCTTATGGAAGGGGAAGTCGATTCAGAGAATTATTATGAAGCAAAGTGGGCGCTTCTCGCAAAGAGCAGCTATGAGAGCGAAGAACAGGGTATTATTTATGAAGAAAGTTGGGATGATGGAAGCGGAGTATATTCTCCAAGCATCCATTGTAATTATATTCATCTTAAAATTCAAGCTTTTGCTATTCCACTTGCTAAAGAATGGATTTCTTATTACGGAAGGCCGGAAGAGCTTGCATACGAAGGGGAGTGCTTTGTGAATTGTGAAGATGAACGTTTCGATTTTCTCTCCGTTCATGAGTCGGATGCAAGTCTTCAAATTTGTGCAGTAAAAGGGAAAAAAGTTATTTTTGTAAGCTATTATGGTTATGCGGAAACTCAAAATGTTATTAATGCAATTGCTAAAACGTTTAAAAATACATGACAATGTCAAAGGCATTGTCATTTTTTATGTTATTATGACCGCGGATATAAAGCTTGTTTTCTTCATATGCCTTGCCAATGGTAAAGGTATCGTCAGGTCTTAGTTCCGAAATAAAATAAATTTCCATGCGCTTCATTTCTGATAGCCGTTCCTTTTCTTCCTTGGTAAAAGTATCATAGGCAAATTCACCGTAACGGCAATTGTTCACATGCCCTAACGGATCAATATAGCTGTGATATACTTTTCGCTCTTCAACATTTTCAAAGGATAGGTGGGTTTTAAAAGTAGGAGAAGCTTCAATGGTAAAGAGTTCTTCAGGAGCAGGAGATGTAAATGGAGATTCTTTTTTTCGATAGATGGTTCGCTTTTCTATTTCTAAAAGAACGGAAAAACTGGAACCATGAAAAAGCAGGTCGCCTGCAGTATTTCTGAATTCCATTTCACGGCGAAAATAAGGACGTTTGTATTGAGAATGCCAGGTACGTGCATAGATGGTTTCGCATGGAGGTACAGGGTTTATTTGTTCGATTTCCAAAGAGATCAGTGCCCATGCGTAACCATATTTCATTGTTTCATCGACGTTAAGATGATAACGATTTAAATGTTGCTCTGCAATTTGTTCAAATAACATTTGATAGCCATATGGCTTTAAGATGTTATTTTCATTAAACAGAGATACTTCGGTTTGTACTTCGTAAATAGAATCACGTTCAGTTGCCATAGTAATACTCCTTTTTTGGATTCATGGATTTTGATTTTCTTGGTTTGAAATGGATTTGGAAGTGACGAAATTAGGGTAGAGTGAAACCATCGAGCCAAAAAGAATCAGTGTAATTCCGATAATCATAGAAAACGGAATGATTTCTTTCAAAAAAATTGCCGCTAACATAGGTGCAAGTACAGGTTTAAAGAAAAAGGTCAAGGAAGCTGTATTTGCAGACGTGGCTTCCATTGCAAGAAAGTAAAAGGCATATCCTCCGCCGGTTACACC
Source organism: Anaerovorax sp. (assembly GCA_034927775.1). Classification (GTDB taxonomy): domain Bacteria; phylum Bacillota; class Clostridia; order Peptostreptococcales; family Anaerovoracaceae; genus IOR16. Next base: position 54,471 of record JAYFPL010000054.1, read on the forward strand.
GATGGCAATATAAAGTACTGTCAAAAAATTATTTGCCGTATAACCAGAAAACAACGGAATTTCTGAAAATACAGAGAAACCTATACTTGTTAAATACAGAGAAATGGCTTTTATATGGCTTAACATTATGAATAAAAGCATTTCTAAACTTCCAAGAATGAAGCTAAAGCAGGTAACGACGACACCACCGTATTCTTGGCATTTTTTCTTTCCCAAAACACCATAAAGTGAGAATGTAACGGTGGCAAGAAGTGTGAAGCTGATTCCAGCAGCACTGATTTCTGTATGTAAAGGGTTAATAATAATTAAAATTCCCAAGACTTCTAAGAAAAGGGAGACGAGGTTTCTTTTATAGATAAACTCATGCAGAATAAAATAAGCAAGCAGCATAACAAAAACAGGATTGCTGCTGAAAAGTACTGCAACAACAGAAGCCTTTGCATTTTCTACTGCTAATTGATAAAATGTCATACTGATAACAACACCTATGAGACCAAGTAAAGCAAAGTATTGGATACTTTGCTTATCAAGGATTGCTTGCTTTTTTTTCATAGCAGAAAGGGCAAATGGCAATAAGAATATACCTCCTATAAAAAATCTGGTTAATGTAAGCTGAATGGGATGAAATTGACCTGCAATCGATTTTAATGCAATTTCCATTGTACTGAATAAAAACGTCGCAAAGGCAATATAAAGATATCCTTTTTTCAAAGCTAAGCCCCCTTTCTAATTAGCAATACTGCTTCTATGCTTGATATCAATGCTGTTATTAATCTTTTTCATTAAGATGATTGTTGGTTGATTTGTTCCGCTAAATCATTTAGATAGAGCCAACGATCCATTTTCTCGGATAACTTGTTTTCTAACTGTTCCTTTGCTTCATTCAATTCTTGAAGCTTTGTGTAGCTGCTCGCAGCTTCTTTCATTTGTTCGTCAAG
>JAYFPL010000205.1:0-2534 GCA_034927775.1 Anaerovorax sp.
TTCATGGCATCCATAGCTTTTCCACCCTGAAATTGCCCACAATCTAATAAAATTTTATACTTTTCGGTAGTAATCAAATGACAGGAACCCGTTACCGAAGTTGCTGCTCCGCAAAATTTAATCTTCAATGCTTTTTTCCTCCATTACGTTTCTTTCATACAGGAATAATTGCTGTTATTATTTTTTATTTTAGCATAGTTCTCTGATAAATAAAAGACTGCCCTCAGTTTTGGGGGACAGTCTTCTGCAATATTTTGCTTAGTTCTTCTTATTTCTGCTTAATATTTATATAAATAAATTAGTATCTGATGTTTCAGCCGACCCAAGGAAAGTAGCAACCCCGCCGATTTCAACTCCGTCAATCAACTCCTCTGCACGGATTCCCATTACATCCATTGACATTTGGCATGCAACAATGCGCACACCATTGTCAATCGCTGCCTGAATCAACTCTTCCAAAGAAGAAACGTTTTTCGATTTCATAACACGGCGAATCATCATTGCACCCATGCCACTCATATTCATACGAGATAATCCAAGCTTTTTGCTTCCTCTCGGCATCATTTTTCCAAACATACCTTCCACGAGTGACTTATTGATTCTTACTGCCTGATTCTTACGAAGAATATTAAGACCCCAGAAGGTGAAGAATAAAGTCACTTTACGATCCATAGCTACAGCTCCATTTGCAATAATAAAAGCTGCAATTGCTTTATCCAAGTCCCCGCTGAATACAACCATGGTTTTATCATTTCCACCGATTGGCTGTGTGATATCATTGCTACAAGCACCCGGTACTGATCCTTTCATCTTTTGTAGTTTAACTTCATAAATACCTTTTTGATTTTTAATTCCTTCCAGATGATTTCCCGTACGTTCACACCACACCTTTATATCTGATGCAAATGCAGGGTCACTTGCGCGAATGATTAGACGCTCCCCATCTTTCATTTCTTTCATAGCAGACGACACCTTCATAATCGGACCCGGGCACTGTAAACCGCAGGCATCAACTTCGATGGTTCTTGCAGTTTCTGAAGTTTTTTGCTGTTCAGTCACATCTGGCTGTGCTGATTCAAAATCACTTTTTTCAATCAAAAGAGGTTCCTCCTCATTTATTTTATAAGTTACATGGCTATAGGTTCGATAACCACCACTTAAATTTTTAGCATCAAATCCATTTTGTCTTAACATACGAGTTGCAATGTAGCCTCTAAGTCCTACTCTGCAAGTTAAATATACCGGCTTGCTTTTGTCAATCTCGTCAAGATGCTGACGTAAGGAATCAAGATTAAGATTTATCGCATTCGGTAATGTTCCCATCATAATTTCTTCTGGCGTACCAATATCTAAAAATGTTACAGAATTTAAGTCCATTGTTTCTAATTCCTCTGCATACCATACCGGCATATCACCTTTTAGAATGTTTGCAGCAGTGAAACCCAACATATTTACTGGGTCTTTTGCAGAAGAGAACGGTGGTGCATAACATAGTTCTAAATTTTCTAAATCATAGACTGTTCCGGAAAAACGCATAGCAGTTGCAATGACATCAATACGTTTTTCAACACCTTCATAACCTACAGCCTGCGCACCTAAAACCTTTCCATCCTTATCAAAGAGAAGCTTCATGCTGATCGGAGTTGCTCCCGGATAATAAGAAGCATGAGATTGTGGATGCACATACGTTTTTTGGTATTCCATGCCTTCTTTCTTTAGTTGTTTCTCATTCATTCCAGTCGATGCAGCCGTTAATTCAAATACCTTTAATACTGCACTTCCCTGTACACCCATGCCAATGGTTTTCTGTGCGCCAAGTGCATTTTCTGCCGCAATACGCCCTTGCTTGTTTGCCGGTCCTGCGAGCGGAATCAAGCCTTCTTTCCCACTTACAAGATTTACAATACTAATCGCATCTCCCACTGCATAAATATCCGGATCAGATGTCTGATAATATTCATTGACCGAAATACTTCCTCCAAGACCAAGTGTCAAACCAGCATCCTTAGCCAAACGGCTTTCCGGAGATACTCCCATGCTTAATATTGCCATTTCACAATGAAGTGTTTTTTGCTGTGTTGTTTCAAGTTCCAGACTTCCATCCTCTTGCTTTTTAAAGGAAGTAACTCCAGTATTTAAACGAAGCTTTATGCCATTTTCTATTAGATGCTGATGTAAAATATTTGCCATTTCCACATCCAAAGATGCTACTACTTGATTGCTGTATTCCACAACAGTTACGTCGATACCTTTTTCCTTTAAATTTTCTGCCATCTCAATCCCGATAAAACCGCCGCCTATCACGACTGCCGACTTTGGATTGTGTTTCTTTATATATTCATCAATCTTAAACGTATCCGGCACGGTACGCAGAGTAAAAATACCTTCTGAGTCTATTCCTGGAAAACTAGGTTTTTTAGCTTCCGCGCCTGGTGAAAGAATTAATTTATCGTAGCTTTCTTCATATTCCTCTCCAGTAATATGATTTTTAACTACTATTTTTTTATCCTTTGGATGTATCGCAAGTACTTCAC
>JAYFPL010000193.1:0-2189 GCA_034927775.1 Anaerovorax sp.
GGTGGAGAAGCTTTATTCCGAAGCCATTGCAATGATTGATTCTGTGGAAGGAAAGACTGTATTTGATCTTTACTGTGGAACTGGAACCATTACACAGGCTTTGGCGCTTCGTGCAAAAGAAGTCATCGGGGTAGAAATCGTTGAAGAAGCTGTGGAAGCAGCGAGAGAAAACGCAAAGGAAAATGGTCTTGAGAACTGTAAATTTATTGCCGGAGATGTTTTTCAGGTCTTAGAAACCTTAGATAAGAAACCGGATGTTATTGTGGTTGATCCCCCGCGTGTTGGCATTCATCCAAAAGCAATGCAGAAAATACTGAACTATGGGGTAAAACAAATTGTTTATATCTCTTGTAATCCGAAGACACTGGCTGAAAATCTTGATATGGCAAGGCTTGGAGGATATGAAGTTAAAATGGGCAAAGCGTTTGATAATTTCCCTCATACAAAGCACGTCGAGTGCGTAGTATTGCTGTCAAAAGTACAGAAGTAAATACCGGAAAAGGCTTGAAAACAAGGCGTTTCCGAGAGTTGGGAGTTCTTTTCCGGCTCTCGGATTTTTTCATTTTGGGGTGCTTGCAGCAAAGAGAAATCAAGGGTTAAGTTGACAGGTTGAAAATGGGCAAGGTCGAGTTGATAAGATGATTTTGCGATAGTTTGAGTGGATAGGCTGATTATTTCTTTATACAAAATAATAGAAGAAACATCATCAAACATAAAGAAACATCATATAACATATTGAAAACAGAGCGTTTTTGTGATAGAATATAAAAGGTATTTTATATCCGTTAAAAGTTGATGAGGTGACAATAGTGAATGAGATAATGAATGATAAATGGATAGGCATAGAGGAAGCGGCAGAATATTTAGGAATTAAGCCAATTACAGTTAGAGATTGGATAAAAAAAGATACAGGTATTCCAGCCCACAAAATCGGTAAGAAGTGGAAGTTTAAGTTTTCTGAATTGGATGCCTGGGTTAAAAGTGGAAAAAGTGCTATTGAATAGGAGGAACAAGGATATGTCTGATTTGGGTCAGGTATTTACAAAGGGCAATGTTGCCCAATATTTGGTCTCCTTGTTTGATTTGTCAAAAGAAGCAGAAATCATGGATCCTTGCTATGGCGCCGGCTCTTTTTTGGACGCTCTTGCGTCAAGTGAATATTCTAATGTTACTGCTTGTGAAATGGATACAACTCTATTTGAAGAGACAAAAAAGAAGTATACTCAGTATCATTTGATTAACGGAGATTTTCTTAAGTACGAGGAGAAAAATAAATATGATGGAATAATAATGAATCCGCCATATATACGCCAGGAAAAGATAGACGAACTGGAATCGTTTGGCATAACAAAGGAAACACTTCGTTCGAAGCCTATCTTTTCTGGACTTCCAAGTACGGCAAATATGTATATGTATTTTATTATGAAGGCTATCAATTTATTGAAGGATGGAGGTCAGCTAATTGTTATTTTCCCGAGTAGTTGGATGAATGCAAGAAGTGGAGTGGATTTTCAGAAGTTGATGCTTTCACAGTGTGGATTGGAAAGACAGATTCATATTTACGGTGATGTGTTTGAACGAGAAGCCCTTGTTGAAGTTGTTATACTGAAACTTGTAAAGGGTGTATTCGGCAAGAGGGTAACTGAAGAATATTTGGAGTCGAAAGATGGTAAATTAATCGAGATTTCATTATCGGATAAAAAAGAAATCAGCTTGTTTACGCAGCCGTTTTCTGAATTTGCAACAATAAAAAGAGGGTTGACAACGGGATGCAATGAAATGTACATCAATCCAGATTTTCTTTGTGAGGGAGAGGAATGTTTTAGACCTATCGTTTCTTCCCCAAAGAGTATTGAGGGATATACTACCGTAAATGCACGTCTTGACAGATTGTTTTTCCCGATTGATGACGAAGCTCCTACTGAGGTGTTGGAGTATTTAGAATTTTGGAAGAATAAAATCGTCAAGGAGCAAAAACCAAAGACTCTTTATATGAAAGTAAATAGTAGCGATAGATGGTATGAACTGCGTGAAATCTGTGGTGAAGGAATCCTCTTTAGTTATTTTGTACGCAATGACATGAAGTTCATCATGAATGAAACGGGAGTTCTTGCGCGTGATAACTTTTATGTTATTAAGCCTAAAGTTGACAAGTGGATATTTTTCGCTTTGCTAAACAATTATTACAC
>JAYFPL010000223.1:0-9822 GCA_034927775.1 Anaerovorax sp.
GGGCAGTTATTTATTGTGAAAAAAAATCTCATAAAGGCATTATTATCGGAAAAGAAGGAAAGAAACTGAAAGGAATTGGAAAAAGCGCCCGTTTAGAGATTGAAGGTCTTTTAGGGAGCAAGGTGTTTTTAGAGCTTTGGGTGAAAGTAAAGGAAAATTGGAGAGACAATGATTTTGCCATCGGCAATTTTGGATATAAGGAATAAATATGTATACGGATACGGAAGGAATCATATTAAAACAAATAAAAACGGTGTCTGGTCGTAGAATGGTACTTTTGTTTTCGAAAAAATTCGGCAAGATCAGTGCTGGTACCAGCATCAATGAAAAGGGAAAGGGAAAATCTGCTTTGGCTATGAGACCCTTTACTTATGGGAAATATGAGCTTTATAAAAACCGTGATACTTACCACATCAATGGTGCAGAGGTCTTAAAAAGTTACTATCGCATTGGTGAGGATGTAGAAAAATATATGTGTTGTTCTTATGTTTTGGAATTAACCGAACGAGTTTTGGCGGAGGATGCAAAAGCACCGGAGATTTTCTATTTGCTTTTGGATTTTCTTTCGATTATGGAAGAAAGAAAAAAAAAGTATGAGACTTTGGTACTTGCGTATCAAGTGAAATTGTTGCAATGCTATGGGAGTATGCCAAAGCTGGATGCTTGTGTTTGCTGCGGGAGTACAACAAATTTAACAAATTTCAGTATTAAAGACGGTGGGCTTATTTGTAAGGCATGTATTTTGCAAGAGAATACGAATGATGCATTGATTTATGAGTTAAACTTTGCTATAGTAGATATATTAAGATATTTTTTGCGAAATTCTTTAAAAGCCTTAAAAAGTTTAGCATTGGAAGAATCTGTTCAGGGGCAGCTACAGCAAATTTTAAAAGATTACTTCGCCTATCATTTGGATATCAAGACATTAAAAAGTGAAGGATTTGTTATGGATCTTTCTCAAAAAAAATAGATTTTATCTAGGAAAAGAAAAGGTGGTGTTTTTTATGGAAATTACATTAGAAAAGATTGAATTGGTAAAAGACAGAACTGGGGTTAGCTACAAAGAAGCAAAAGAAGCGTTGGAAGCAGCTGAGGGCAGTGTTGTTGATGCAATTATCAATATTGAAGAGTCCATTGATATCAACAGCAAGAGTAAGCTTGGCGAGCAAGGTGCAGAAATCATTGAAACCATTAAAGAAATGATTCGAAAAGGAAACATTGCAAAGATTACTATTAAAAAGGATGATGAGGTCCTCTTGAATCTTCCTTTAAATGTAGGGATTATCGGTTCGATTTTATTCCCTTGGACTGCAGTAATTGCAACGATTGCTGCGTTTGGAACAAAGTGTAGAATTGAACTTTTAAAGGACAATGGTGAAATTGTCAATGTAAGTGGGATGGCAGCTGACACATTTGAGAATGTAAAAGAAAAAAGTACCGTAATTGCAGATGAAATGAAAGTTAAGGGTACTGATGTTTTTAATAATGTGAAAGAAAAGGCTAACGAAGCATTACGTAAAAATACCGAAGCAGAAAAAGATTCTGAATGTGATTGCGGATGCGATGGACCAATTGAAACTTGTGGTTGTGAATGCAGCTGTGGAGACGAAGAAAAATAAACAAAAACAAAAGAAACAGAAATGGTAGGGTAAGATGAAGAAAGAATTTTCAATGGACAAAGTTGTAGCACTGGCAAAATCTCGTGGTTTTGTATATCCGGGATCTGATATCTACGGAGGACTTGCAAATACTTGGGATTATGGTCCAGTGGGAGTAGAATTAAAAAACAATGTAAAAAAAGCATGGTGGAAAAAATTTGTGCAGGAATCTAAGTACAACGTTGGATTGGATGCTGCTATTTTAATGAATCCTAAGACTTGGGTCGCTTCTGGTCATGTAGGTGGTTTTGCAGATCCACTGATCGATTGTAAGAGTTGTAAAGCAAGATTTCGTGCAGATAAGTTAATTGAAGATTTTATGATGCAAAAGGACGGTGAAGCGATTACTGTTGATGGCTGGTCCAATGAAAAATTAGAAGGCTATATTAAGGATAATGCAATCGCATGTCCAGAATGCGGTAAAAATGATTTTACAGGAATTCGTCAATTTAATTTAATGTTTAAGACCTTCCAAGGTGTTACAGAAGATTCTAAATCAGAAATTTTCTTAAGACCGGAAACTGCGCAGGGTATCTTTGTAAATTTTAAAAATGTTGCACGAACGACTCGTAAAAAAATGCCGTTTGGTATTGCACAGATTGGAAAGTCATTCAGAAATGAAATTACACCGGGAAACTTTACCTTCCGAACCCGTGAATTTGAACAGATGGAATTGGAATTTTTCTGTACACCGGGAACCGATTTAGAATGGTTTGATTATTGGAAAAATATGTGTGTAGAATGGTTAAAATCTTTACAGATGGACATGAATTCCATTCGGCTTCGTGACAATGAAAAAGAAGAACTATCCCACTATAGTAATGCAACAACGGACATTGAATTTTTGTTCCCATTTGGTTGGGGGGAACTATGGGGAATTGCTGACCGAACTGACTTTGACTTAAAACAACATCAGGAGCATTCCGGACAAGATATGAGTTATATGGATGCAGTTACCAATGAGAAATACATTCCATATTGTATCGAGCCATCCTTGGGAGCTGATCGTGTGACATTGGCTTTCCTAGTGAATGCTTATAACGAAGAAACGATTGTTGACGGTAAAGGTCAAGAAGATACTCGTGTTGTCATGAAGTTCCATCCGGCTTTAGCACCGTTTAAAGCAGCGGTTCTTCCTCTGACAAAAAAACAGGCAGAAGCTGCGGAAGAGCTTCATGCTGAGCTTTCTAAATACTTTATGATAGACTATGATTTACCTGGAAGTATTGGAAAGAGATATCGTAGACAGGATGAAATTGGAACACCATTCTGTATAACCGTGGACTTTGATACAGAAAATGATCAATCTGTTACGATTCGAGATCGTGATACAATGCAGCAAATTCGTCTGCCGATCAATCAATTAAGAAGTTATATTGAAGAAAAGCTGATTTTTTAATTTTATAGGGCAAGCTTAAAAAGCTTGTCCTTTTTAATATTAAGTTTTTTATTAAAATTTAGAAAATAAGGTCTATCATTCAATGATTAAAAGTGACTTTATTGAATTATAATTAACAATATTAAAAACTTAAAGGAGAGATGAAAAATGGGAAAGAAGTACGTTTACCTTTTTAAAGAGGGTAATGGCAACATGCGCGAATTATTAGGAGGTAAAGGTGCAAATTTGGCGGAAATGACTAACTTGGGTATGCCGGTTCCGCAGGGATTTACAATTACAACGGAAGCTTGTACACAATACTATGCTGACGGTGAAAAAATTAATGATGAGATTCAGGCCGAAATTTTACGTTACATAACGGAACTTGAAAAAATTTCTGGTAAAAAATTCGGTGATTTAACAAATCCATTACTTGTTTCTGTTCGCTCTGGTGCCAGAGCATCTATGCCGGGTATGATGGATACCATACTAAATTTGGGACTGAATGATGAAGTTGTAGAAAGCTTTGCGAAAAAAACAGATAATCCTCGTTTTGCTTACGACTCTTATCGTCGATTTATTCAAATGTATTCCGATGTTGTCATGGAAGTCGGAAAATCCTATTTCGAAAAATTAATTGACGAAATGAAGGATAAAAAAGGTGTTACTTTAGACACTGAGCTGGAAGCAGAAGATTTAAAAGAACTTGCAAAACAGTTTAAATTAGAATATAAGAATAAAGTTGGAGAAGATTTCCCATCGAATCCAGTCGATCAACTGATGGGAGCAATCAAAGCTGTTTTCCGTTCCTGGGATAATCCTCGTGCTATTTATTATCGTAGAATGAATGACATCCCTTCTTCTTGGGGTACAGCTGTTAATGTTCAGGCGATGGTATTTGGAAATATGGGTGATACCTCCGGAACCGGTGTTGCTTTCTCCAGAAATCCGGCAACCGGTGAAAAGAAATTATATGGAGAATTCTTAATGAATGCACAAGGTGAAGACGTGGTTGCAGGTGTAAGAACTCCACAGACAATTGATCAATTGAAAGAACAGAATCCGACAGTATATGAAGAATTTTATAAAATCGTATATACTTTGGAGAAACACTATAGAGACATGCAGGATATGGAGTTTACTATTGAAGAAGGAAAACTTTATATGCTGCAGACAAGAAATGGAAAACGTACCGCAGCTGCTGCACTTCAAATTGCATGCGACCTTGTAGATGAAGGTATGATTAGTGAAAAAGAAGCAGTGAGCATGATTGATCCAAAACAACTTGATGCTTTGCTTCATCCGCAATTTGATGCAGATGCTTTAAAAGCAGCATTACCGGTTGGTGAAGCATTACCGGCTTCTCCGGGCGCTGCATGCGGTCAGGTTGTATTTACCGCAGAGGATGCGACTGAATGGGCAACAAAGAAAGGTGCAAAGGTTATTCTGGTTCGTCTGGAAACTTCTCCTGAAGACATTGAAGGGATGCATTACGCACAGGGTATTTTAACTGTTCGTGGAGGTATGACTTCACATGCTGCAGTAGTAGCAAGAGGCATGGGAACTTGCTGTGTATCTGGTTGTGGTGAGATTAAGATTGATGAAGAGAAGAAAGTCTTTGCACTTGGTGGAAAAGAATTCCATGAAGGAGATTTTATATCTTTGGATGGCTCTACTGGTAAAATTTATGGAGAAGCTATCAAAACAGTTGATGCATCTATTTCCGGTAATTTTGACCGCTTAATGAAATGGGCAGATCAATATCGTGTATTAAAGGTTCGTACAAATGCTGATACTCCAAAGGATGCAAAGCAAGCTAGAAGCTTTGGCGCGGAAGGAATCGGACTCTGCCGTACAGAGCATATGTTCTTTGATTCTGCCAGAATTTCTGCAATGAGAGAAATGATTGTATCAAAGACGGAAGAACAGAGAAGAGCTGCATTGGCAAAGCTTTTACCAATGCAGAGAACTGATTTTGAAGGAATTTATGAGGCTATGGGAGGCTTCCCGGTTACCATTCGTTTCTTGGATCCTCCTCTACATGAATTCTTACCAACAGACAAAGAGGATATTATAGAACTTGCTAAGGAAATGAAGATGGAAGTGAGTGAATTAAACGCAGTCATTTCTTCCTTACATGAATTTAATCCTATGATGGGTCATAGAGGTTGTCGTTTGGCAGTTTCTTATCCGGAAATTGCAGAAATGCAGACAACTGCTGTAATTGAAGCTGCAATTGCAGTACAGAAAAAGCATCCAGAATGGAATATGGTTCCGGAAATCATGATTCCGCTTATTGGAGAAATTAAAGAATTACAATACGTTAAAAATATTGTAACGGAAACGGCAGATGCTATCATTGCAAAATCAGGTATCGATATGAAGTATATGGTTGGAACTATGATTGAAATTCCGCGTGCTGCTTTAACTGCAGATGAAATTGCAAAAGAAGCAGAGTTCTTCTCATTTGGTACAAATGATTTAACACAGATGACATTTGGATTTAGCCGAGATGATGCTGGTGCATTTTTAGGCGCATACTATGAAAAGAAAATTTATGAAAATGATCCATTTGCAAAATTGGATCAGGTTGGTGTAGGGAAATTAGTAGAAATGGCTGTTGAATTAGGTCGAAGCACAAGATCTGATTTAAAGCTTGGAATTTGTGGTGAACATGGTGGCGATCCTTCTTCTGTGGAATTCTGCCATAAGGTTGGATTAAACTATGTATCTTGCTCCCCGTTCCGCGTACCAATTGCTCGATTGGCCGCAGCTCAGGCAGCAATTAAACTTTCATAATAATCATTGTATTTGAATTCAGCCGTTTGTTGCATTTAAACAAACGGCTTTTTTCTTTTATAGGCATAGTATATAAAATATAATTATTGTTATTTGATATCAATGAATATTATTGTCAAAATTTGTTCTTTTAGGATGAAAGCATTGAAAGTTTTAAATAGTAGGAATATAATAATTATGGCTTTTATTGCTATTGCAAAAAAAATTAAAGGAGTGAACGTTATGGAATATAAAATTACAGGATATGAACCCAAAGCATTGTTTCAATACTTTGAAGAAATTAGTGCCATTCCAAGAGGATCTGGCAATGAAAAAGAAATCAGTGAATATTTAATTGCCTTTGCAAAAGCACATAATCTTGAATGTTATCATGATAATTTAAATAACGTAGTAATAAAGAAACCTGCAACAAAAGGATTTGAAAAGAGTCCTGCAGTAATGCTTCAAGGACACCAGGATATGGTATGTGAAAAAAACAATGATGTTATACATGACTTTGAGAAAGACGGCATCGATTTAATTGTTAAAGATGGCCTTGTAAAAGCAAATGGGACAACATTAGGTGCGGATAATGGCATTGCTGTGGCAATGATGTTAGCTCTTTTATCAGCAGATAATTTAAAGCATCCAGCTTTAGAGTGCGTATTTACGGTTGAAGAAGAAGTTGGTCTGAATGGTGCGGCTGGTTTGGACGCTTCTGTATTAGATGCAAGAATTATGATAAATTTGGATTCTGAAGAAGAAGGGATTGCTACTGTAAGCTGTGCAGGCGGAATGCGTTATACGATGAAAAAAGATGCTTCGTATGAAACGATAAAACAACCGTTGTTGCTTTCAATTGTAGTTAAGGGATTACTCGGAGGACATTCCGGTGCTGACATTCATCTTGAAAGAGGGAATGCAAATAAGATAATGGGACGTTTGCTTCAAGCAGTTTTGAAAGAAACCAAAATGCAATTGGTTTCTATTAAAGGTGGGAATAAGGATAATGCGATTCCAAGAGAATGTATGAGTACATTGGCATTTTCTAATCAAGAAGAACGAAACCTTGCATTTAAAATATTAGAGGGATTGAGAAAAAATCTTATGGAAGAACTGCATGCAGATGAGCCTTCTTTTGTAATGGAAATCCAACGATCTGAGAACGATTCAGTTGATGCATGGACTCGTAAGGAAACAGAAAATATCATAAAATTGATTTTCCTTTCTCCGGACGGTGCACAAAAACGAAATGTACGTCAAGGGGGCTTTATTGTTGCATCTTTGAATATGGGTGTAGTTGAAAGCAATGATAAGGGAATTTCGGTAGTATTTGCTCCGAGAAGTTCAATTTCATCCTTGCAAAAAGAGATTGTTCAGAGATTGACGTTATTAACAGAAGAATTTGGATTCCGATATGAAATTGCCGGAGAATATCCTGGTTGGAGCTTTGCAGAAGAATCTAAGATTCGAGATGCATTTTCCGAAAGCTTCCATCGTTTATTTGAAAAGGAATTACAAATCGAAGCCATTCATGCCGGATTAGAATGTGGATTGTTTGCTGATAAATTACCAGGATTAGATGCCATTGCAGTGGGCCCGACAATGAGAAATTGCCATACACCGGATGAAACACTGGATTTGGCTTCATGTGAACGGACATGGAAATTATTAACGGATGTGCTAGAAGGTTTATGTATTGCATAAAATGTGATAGGCCATTATAATAAAAATTCCAATGTTATCACATATTATCAAAATATAGATAATACTGGAATATTTTTAAAGTTTGTGGTATAATAGCATTGCTATTTTACTATTAAGTAACGAAAGGAAGAAAAAAAGTATGGCAACAAACAAGAAAGAATTCAAGCCTTTCATTGCTGCGGACAAAATAGTACCGGAATTTACATTTACTTCAATCTTTTTAGGTATTATTTTAGCCGTTGTCTTTGGTGCAGCTAATGCATATTTAGGCTTAAGAGTTGGGATGACTGTATCTGCATCCATTCCAGCTGCCGTTATTTCTATGGGAATCATTCGAGTGATTCTAAAGAAAGACTCCATATTGGAGAATAATTTAGTACAGACCATCGGTTCTGCCGGTGAATCTGTCGCAGCAGGTGCTATTTTTACGCTACCGGCCATTTTCTTATGGGCTGGTGAAGGTATTGTAAGTACACCAACGCTGATTGAAATTTTCTTAATTTCTTTAGTTGGAGGCTTGCTTGGCGTATTGTTTATGATTCCGCTTCGTAAAGCTCTCATTGTAGAAGAACACGGCATTTTGCCTTATCCGGAAGGTACTGCTTGTGCAGAAGTACTTTTAGCTGGAGAAGAAGGTGGAGCAAAGGCTTCTACTGTATTTGCAGGTTTAGGTGTTGCTGCAGGTTACAAATTTGTTTCTGGCGGACTTGGTGTTTTCCCAAGTTCTGTTGAAACGGAAATTGCCGGATACAAAGGTTCCTTGTTTGGAATGGATATTTTACCGGCGTTGCTAGGTGTAGGTTATATTTGCGGACCTAAAATTTCGGGATATATGTTGAGTGGTGGTATCCTTGGATGGTTCGTATTGATGCCATTGATTAGCTTGTTTGGCGGAGATGCTGTTATCTTCCCAGCAACCGATCCAATCAGTGCATTAGGACCATGGGATTTATGGAGCAAATATGTAAGATACATCGGTGCTGGTGCAGTAGCAGCAGGTGGTATTTTAAGTTTAATTAAGTCTTTGCCTTTGATTATAAAAACATTCTCTCAGGCTATGAAGAGCTTTTCTAAGACGAGTGGTAATTCCGGACTTAGAACTGAGCAAGATTTACATATGCCTACAATTTTAATATGTATTGCTATTATTGCAGTTGTTATCTGGCTGCTTCCGGTATTCCCGGTTACTTTACTTGGTGCTGTTATTATTATCGTCTTTGGATTCTTCTTTGCAACAGTATCCTCCAGAATGGTAGGACTTGTTGGAAGCAGTAATAACCCGGTATCCGGTATGGCAATTGCAACGTTGTTAATTGCTACGGTTCTTTTAAAGGCAACCGGTTCCACTGGTGCAGAAGGTATGATCGGTGCAATTTCGATTGGTTCCATCATCTGTATTGTTGCTGCAATCGCAGGTGACACTTCTCAGGATTTAAAGACTGGATTCCTTTTAGGCGCAACACCTAAAAAGCAGCAGATTGGTGAAGTGATTGGTGTATTTGTATCTGCTTTAACAATCGGTGGAGTTCTTTACTTGTTAAACGAAGCATGGGGTTATGGTTCAAAAGAAATTCCAGCTCCTCAGGCAAGCATGATGAAGATGATTGTAGAAGGCGTTATGAATGCAGAGCTTCCTTGGACTTTAATCTTTGCTGGTATAGGCATTGCAATTTTAATTGAAGTTCTTGGAATTCCAGTACTTCCATTTGCAGTAGGTCTTTACCTCCCATTGGGATTGTCTACCGGTATTATGGTCGGTGGTCTTGTAAGACTTTACATTGATAAGAAAAAGAACATTTCTGAAACAGACCGTAAAGATGGTACAGATCGTGGAATTTTGTACACTTCCGGTTTGATTGCAGGAGAAGGTTTGGTAGGTGTATTGCTTGCAATCTTTGCTGTTATTAAGTTCCCTGATAAAACAACTTTAGCAGATAAGCTTATGACAGTTGGCACTATGTTTAATGTTGGTCAGCTTGGTGGCGTAGTACTTTTTGCTTTACTAACCGCATCATTGGTATATGTAATAATGGGTAAAAAGAAAAATAGCTAATATATAGCAACCATTTTTGTGTTATAATTTCATGGAGTGGTGCACCGAAAAAATCGGATCTGCTCCATGAAATTTTTTCTTGTTATGATGGAGAATACAAATGGGAAAAAAACCGCAGACAAATTATTTGGATTACATTCCAGAAAGAAATCCCCATTATGCATGGGAAATTAATGAAAAGGGTATGGTGACGGTGATTGTTGTTTGGACAGGTTTTTATCATCGTTTTGCACAAAAAGTTTTTAAAA
>JAYFPL010000208.1:0-2331 GCA_034927775.1 Anaerovorax sp.
ACCTTACTATAATCCATACCATATATTTCTCCGATAAAAGTAAGATACTCCTGTGCAGTAAGAGTATCATATAATTCAGCCGTTTCAGGAACATACCCGATTCTTTTCTTATATTTAATGTTGCCAGTTGAGATATCTTCCCCAAAAACCTTCACTTCACCTTGAAATCCTTCTAAGATTCCTAATAGAATTTTTACAGTGGTGCTTTTCCCTGCACCATTTGGACCAATGTATCCGATAATTTGCCCACTTTGTACTTCAATGTTGATTCCTTTCAAAACCTGTTTATCTCCAAAGTTCATTTTCAGGTCTTTGATAGAAATTACCGATTCATTTTGAAAACTCATAAGTTATTCCCCCTGAATATAAAATCAATTTAATCTGGAAGTCTCTTTCCACATTTACTGCAAAATTCAAAATCAGCGCTCACCTTAGTTCCACAATATGGACAGAATGCGATTTTATTTTCGTTTTCTTCTATCCCCATATTTTCTTTCATTGAACTATTTACTGATTTGCTTTCAGTTGTCATTTTATGATCTATGTATTGCTGCATTGGATCCGTTTCTTCTGACTCATCTACAATATCAAATTCCGAAAATCGATTTTTATTTGTTGCATTATTAAAATTATAAATAGCTTGCACAATCGCCATGATGATAAAAACTACCCCAAACAATGCAAAGAACCAAGGTGCTCCCATATTAACGGCTCCGATTGTCCAAAATACTCCAAAGATTCCTACTGCAATGGAACCAATTCCCCCCATCATCGACGGTCCTCTTCCCGGTTTAATACTTTTCAATTTTATTCCACCTTTCCTTTAAATCATATGCAATTGATTTTTCCCATTTTTTTTCGCTTCATATAATCCTTGATCAGCGCGAATCATTAAAGAATCCGGAGTATCAAGACTTTGAACCTGAGTCAGTCCTAAACTGATTGTAATGCCATACTCCCTCATTTCCTTTACCGAATTAATGTATGCAATTAAGTCCGATGCTATCTCTTCAGCCTGTTTCTTGGATGCATAGATAATACCTGCAAATTCATCACCGCCCCATCGAGTTACAATTGCTGAACTTCCTAACCTTTTTTTCGTTAAGGTCCCAATCAGCGCAAGTACTTGATCACCAAAGATGTGTCCATGTGTATCATTTATATTTTTAAAATTATCGATATCAAATACAAACGCAGTAAATGTTTGTTCGTTTTTATTAAACTGTTCCAATGCATCCTGTATCGACTCTTCGAAAACTCTTCGATTAGGTAATCGTGTCAGTTGATCGATCTTGATTAGTTCTGTAATCTGCCGTTCGTATCGGCGAATCAAATTATTGCTTAGTAAAATCAAAACAAGTATAACCAATAGAATAATGAAAAAATCACTTGCCATCTGAGATTGAAATGACTTTTTTAGTATAGATGTGTCTTTTTTAATCATTAAATACCAATCCAGCTCTGGAATATAACGAGTAATTAAATAACCATCTAATTTTTCTTGTTGATATTGAAATGTCTCCATGGATTCTTTATTTTTTATTATTTGATCCCTAAATTGATTGATTACCGTTTCATTAAACATGTTTACACGCTCAATGAATTTACTATGTGTATGTACTTGAGTCAATCCATCGTGATCAATTAAACAAGCCTCTAAATCGAAGTTATCCTCAAATTTTTTAAGAATACATTGCACTTCATTCATCTCAACGCCAACACCGACTACACCCATTAAAGAACCATCGTCGTCTTCGATTCTACAATTAATAAAAACGGTCAATGTGTTATCTGCTGCTTCATCCGTATCAACATCCAAGTCATAAAACTCATTTTTATCGATAAAGGAATAATACCATTGATCATGCTCATTGTCTTTAGAAATGGATTTGTGTATGCCTTCAAAGTGATAGTAATTATTTGTTTGTGCTGATACCAAAAAGACGGAATTGTAATTATATTTGATTTTAATGCCAATCAGAAAATCCTGCAATTTTTTTATGTATGCTTCATCATTAATTAAGTTTTGTTCATCAGATAACCAATCTTTTAAAAAATGATCATTTGCCATGGTTAATGATACAAAGATTGGCTTCGTTAATTCATTATTAATATCAGAATATATATTTGTTGAGGTTAATTTAGAAATATTTTTAATATCATCTTTTATCACCTTGCCATAGGTGTAATAATTAATCAAAGAAACTGAAATGAATCCTACTACAATAATTAAGCTTATAATTAAGCTAATACGCATTTTTAAATATTTTTTCATTAATTGCACCATAAATCCTTACTTTAGCTTTCCTGCATATTCAATTATACACGAAT
>JAYFPL010000126.1:0-2194 GCA_034927775.1 Anaerovorax sp.
GGATGTTTTGGAGAGCTTAACGCCTGCGCAGCAAGTGGTTAAAATTGTCAATGAAGAATTGATTGAATTACTTGGAGGGACCAACAGCAAGCTGACGTTCTCACCTCGTGGGTTTACGGTCATTTTAATGGCAGGTTTGCAAGGTACTGGTAAAACAACGACTTGTGGTAAGCTTGCAAGCTACTTAAAGAAAAACGGAAAGAAACCAATGTTGGCAGCCTGCGACATTTATCGTCCTGCGGCAATTGATCAGTTAGAAATTGTAGGAAAAACGGTAGATGTGCCTGTATTTACAATGAGAGAATGTAATGATGCAGTACTCATTGCAGAAAAGGCAGTGAAAGAAGCAGAATACAAAGGCCATGACGTTCTTATTTTAGATACGGCAGGCCGTCTGCATATTGATGAAACGTTGATGGATGAATTGGTTTCCATCAAGAAAAAGACAAAACCGCATGAAATTCTTTTAGTTGTGGATGCTATGACCGGACAAGATGCAGTAAATGCAGCAAAAGCCTTCAATGAAGCATTGGGTATTGATGGTATTGTAATGACAAAGCTCGATGGAGATACCAGAGGCGGTGCAGCACTTTCTGCTAAATCAGTAACCGGAAAACCTATTAAATTCATGGGTATGGGTGAAAGGCTCGATGCTTTGGAACCTTTCCATCCGGAACGTATGGCATCTCGAATTCTCGGCATGGGCGATATGATGAGCTTGATTGAAAAAGCGCAGGAAAACTTTGATGAGAAAAAAGCTGAAGAATTAGAAAAGAAAATGAAGAAAAACGAATTTACCCTAGAGGACTTTTTAGAACAGTTTGGGCAAGTTCGTAAAATGGGTGGCCTAGCCAAAATTATGGATATGATGCCAGGTATGGGTGGTAAGATAAATGATTCGGATATCGATCAAGGCGAAAAAGAATTGAAGTATATGGAAGCCATCATCCAGTCAATGACAAAGGAAGAAAGGAAAAATCCTTCCGTTCTGAATGCCAGCCGAAGAAAACGAATTGCTGCAGGGGCAGGTGTTACCGTAAACCGTATTAATACATTGATTAAAAAATATGAAGATACCAAAAAACTGATGAAACAGTTTAATGGACCTAAGTTTAAAAGAAATCGTATGTTTAAAGGATTCTAATGAATACAGAGAATTTTAAACAACAAAATGAAAAAGGCCATAATGCTTGCAAGCTTTGCGAGATGGTAGATACAAATTAACACAAGGAGGTGGAATAAATGGCAGTTAAAATTAGATTAAAGAGAATGGGTGCAAACAAGAAGCCTTTCTACAGAGTAGTGGTTGCAGACTCTCGTTCACCAAGAGATGGAAAATTCATTGAAGAAATTGGTTATTATAATCCGCTTGTAGATCCTGCTGAAATTAAAATCGATGCAGAAAAAGCAAAGAAATGGATTGGAACTGGAGCACAACCAACAGAAACCGTAAGAAGTCTTTTCAAGAAGTCTGGTATCATTGAATAAGAAAGCGGTGAAATGTTATGGTGGAACTAGTAGAAGCGATTGCAAAATCACTCGTTGATCATCCAGAAGCGGTAGATGTTAAGGAAGTTCAAGGGCGTCAGGCAGTCGTAATCGAACTGAAGGTTGCTCCGGATGACATGGGTAAGGTTATCGGCAAGCAGGGGAGAATCGCTAAAGCGCTTCGTACTGTTGTAAAAGCCGCAGCAACCAAAGCAAATAAAAAAGTAATTGTAGAAATTGTACAATAAAAGGTATATTTATTCTAGAGTACTGCAGGAACGGGGCTGTCTGGAAAAACGAAGTGGCAAGAAAAATGTCGATTGGTTTTGAGACAGCTCCTTATTGTATACAAAGTAGAAAAAGAAAGGGTTAAACGCATGAAGGACAGAATTACCCTAGGTCAAATTACAAGTGCAGTCGGCATTAAAGGTGAAATAAGGGTATATCCTTATACGGACTATATGGAACGCTTTTCCGAAATAAAAAAATTACTGGTAGAAGAAAAGGAATATGTAATAGAACGAGTTAGCTATCGAAAAAATATGGTCATATTAAAGTTAAAAGGGATTGAAGATCGAAATCTTGCCGAGGAGCAAAAAGGAAAGAAGCTATATTTAAACAAGGAAGATATGTGGGAAATGCCAGAGGACACTTATTTTGTCTCTGATCTTTTGGGACTTACTGTATTGAGTGAATCCAATGAAAC
>JAYFPL010000001.1:0-13193 GCA_034927775.1 Anaerovorax sp.
AGGAAAACCAACAATTACGGATCAGGTAGGGGATTTGGTTTTTGAAATATCTCCGAAGTCTTTTTATCAGGTGAATCCGGTACAGATGAAAGTGCTTTATGATAAGGTTGTTGAATTTTCTGCTTTGACCGGAGAAGAAACGGTGCTTGATTTGTATTGTGGTGTGGGTACCATTGGTTTATATTGTGCGTCTAAGGCTAAACGAATCATCGGTATTGAGAGTGAAAAGGCTGCTGTGATTGATGCGAATCGTAATGCAGTCATTAATGGCATTGTAAATGCAGAATACATCTGTGGGAAGAGTGAAGAAGTCTTGCCAAAACGATTAAAGGATGTAAAGGCAGATGTGGTCATTTTGGACCCGCCGAGAGTTGGCTGCCATGCTGAACTTTTGGAAGCAGTGCTTAAAGTAGACCCAAAGCGTATTGTTTATGTGTCATGTGATCCGGCAACCCTTGCACGAGATATTAAGGTATTGGGCGAAGGCGGGTATTCCGTAAAGGAAGTACAGCCTGTGGACATGTTCCCGTGGACAGGGCATTGTGAGGTTGTAACCCTGTTGCAACGGATAGAGAAGTAAAATAGAATAAAAATTAGCGAAAGCCGTGAGTTGAAATCAGCTCACGGCTTTTTTGTACACTAAATTGAGAAGAGAGATTGATATGAAAAAACTTAGAAGAATAGAATCTACCAAAGAAGAAAATAAAAAGTTGAAAGTTGCTGCGTATTGTAGGGTTAGCACAAAATTTGAAAGCCAACAAAGCAGCATTGATTTACAAATTTCTAATTATGAGACCATCATACAAAGTAATCCTCAGTGGGAATATACAGGTGTTTATTTTGATTATGGTAGTGGACTAAGGCAAAAAGGTCGTTCTAATTTGGAGGACATGATAAATAAGGCTTGTGCTGGTGAAATTGATTACATTCTCACCAAATCTCTCAGTAGATTATCTAGGAATGTTTTAGATACATTAATTATCATAAGAAAATTAAAAGAAAGGGGCATTAATATGTATTTTGAAAATGAAAACCTAAATTCATTCGAAGATGAAGCAGAATTTGCAATCACTCTTAGTGGTATTTTAGCTCAGGAAGAAAGCCGAAATCTCAGCGAGAATATTCAATGGGGCTATCAAAGGAAGTTTGAAAACGGAGATATATTTACGAAGTACAAAAACTTTATGGGTTACCAATATGAAAATGGCAACTTAGTTATTGTACCTGAGCAAGCAGAAGTAGTGAAAACAATATTTAACCTATATTTAGATGGAATGACATTGCAGCAGATAAAAGAGCATCTAGAAAGCCAGCAAATCAAAACTGCTACTGGTAAAGATGTTTGGGCAACGTATGTTATCCAAAAAATGCTTAAAAATGAAAAGTACAAAGGTTGTACCATGTTTCAGAAAACTTTTACTGAGAATTACCTTACTGGAAAAAGAAAAGTGAATCATGGTGAGAGGGCAAAATATTATGCGGAAGATACTCACCCAGCTATTGTATCAAAAGATATATTTGATAGAGTACAAGAGGAAATGAAACGTCGTGAAAGAATTGTGCGTAACGATGATGGAAGTATAGAAGCGTCCAAGAGCAAATTTAATAGCAAGTATATATTAGGCAATTTATTAGTATGTGGGGACTGTGGTGCATCCTATCGTAGAAGAACCGAGCGTGGCAAAGTTTTGTGGAGATGTGCCACTAGAATTGAAAAGGGCAAAGACGAATGTGCTCTATCCCCTACGGTAAATGAAGAATGGTTAAAAAAGCAGCTCACAGCACTAATTTGCAACGGTACTTATGATGAAAGTGTAGTGAAGGGTAAGGTGGATAGAATTGAAGTTTATGATGGACATATTTTAGTTAAAGGATATGCTGGGGAAAGTATAAAGGTTTATCTATAGAAAAAAATAAAATTAAAAGTACAATTTTGTTCGGGGATTGTAGTAAACCAAGAAGTGGACTACTATGAATAGTAAAATAGGAGTAGGGTGTCTTCCCTGCTCCTGTTGAATTTAAACTGCTAAGAATAAAGTCTTTAATTTGTTGAGGATTTTATTGTTGGCGGTTTTGCTGTTTTAATTCTAAATATTCTGTTAAATTGTGTCTAATTTGACGTTTTGCTGTTGTAAAATTTTAGGGAAAGATATACAATTGTAATAACAATGTTGTTTTTATCGTTGTTCAACTAGGAGGTAGCATTTTGCCAACAGTAAACGAGTTATTAGATATTGCAAAAAGAGAATTGATTAACCTTAAATCTGGTGAAATATTCTTGGTTCGTGACCTTTTCAAAGGATACGAGTGGAATAGAATATCACGAAGCGATCGACTCCTCCTTGGCACCTTATTTCTCAATCATATCAAAAGTAATGATATGGGTGTTGTCCCGATTGAAAAAACTTCGTCTGGGCAGCAGAGATATAAGGTTATGAAGATTATGCTGTGATGAAAATCCATTTATACCAGAAAACAAAAGAAATATAAAAGAGGAGGCTAATTATGTCTATCATTAATCAACACCCAGTTGGTTCACATCCATTTTCGATATCACTCTCATCTACTGAAGAGGATACTTCAAGTGGTGTTGCACATAGAGAACTGTTGGAAAACGGGCATAATGATGTTCTTCTTGGGTGTATGTTACCAGCTTTGGAAAAACATCACATTAGTTCTGAGTCTTTAGAACGTCACAAAGATTTGATTGACTCCTTAAGAATAGCAAATGCCCCAATAATTCGGTCTCCATATCCGCAAAATTTTACAACACAAAAGGGAAACTTTGCCGAAATTTTCTTGGCAGAATATCTAAGCGAGACTTCTGAAACAGAGCTCCCTATATATAGATTGAGATATAATCCAAATCCGGATCAATCCATGAAGGGAGATGACGTTTTATTATTTGATCTAGATTCTAATCCTGTTCGTATTATTGTTGGAGAATCTAAGTTTAGAAGTACTCCAGATAAGCAATCTGTAATTGATATAGTAGACGGGCTTATACGTTCTAATAAAGAAGGTTTACCCATCTCTCTAATGTTTGTTGCTGAAAGACTTTTTCAAGAAGGCAAAGCTGAGCTAGGTAAAAAAGTTCAAAATTGTGCAGTACTGTTTACAACTAATAAGCTTCGGATAGATTATGTTGGCTTTCTTATGAGCAATCAGAATGCCAAAAATACTGTAAATAAACACACTTCCAATAATCTTAAAAGCTTACTGATGATCTCATTAGGGATGCAAAAGCCAGCAGAAATTATACAACAAGCCTTTAAACGATTGGAGGAAGATATATGAGTATCCCTACAAATTACATTACTGATTTACTTAACAGTCTATCAAATAGGCGAATTGACAATCTTGTAGCGCAGACCGATGCTCGAAGAATACTACAAGAAGTTCGAGAGATTCCTCAGAATTATCCTAATTTTGATTCTATGTTAACTGAAAAATCAACTCATATTGCGTATGTTTTACTTTCTTGTGGGTGCTCTTTAATAGAAAACGAAGATTCCAACACAAACGAGGGGTTTGCGGTATTAGAAAAGGCAGGGAAAATATTATCTGATGCGTATAAGTATAATTCTAATGAAGTTGAAGCAAGAGACTATAACCTTCTAATTGCTGGTATGGCTTTGTATGCAGCCAAGCAGTACTCCCGTGCATTTATAGTTCTTAACGATATTGATGTAAACTTTACTGTTGGGCAAATGGTTATACTATTTATAAAAAAAGATTATGAAGCTTTATCTCAATTGTCAAGTGACATATTTTTTTTACAGACATCTAAGACTTTGGACGTTCGTGAATTTGATGAATGGGTTATTTCACATGAAATTTCTCGTTGTTTTTTAATTATTGTTGACTTTATTTATACTGGAAATCAAGAGAATTTTAATCTTGCAAATGATATTTTTTTGAAGCTGATGACACTTTCGGTACATAGCAACTTAACTTTATATTGGTTAATTATTCGACTGTTAAAGATTATTTTTACAACTTTTCAGGATTCATCTCTTTGGTCAGTACTGCCACCTTTGTTACCAGCAGAATATATTACTAGTAAATACATTCGTTTGCTCAGGAGTTTCAAATCTCCAGTTACAGAAATGTGGCCATCCCAAACGGCAGCATTGCCGCTTGCGATTGGAGAAAATAGTGGTGCGATTATAAATCTGCGTACTAGTGCTGGAAAAACAAGAGTTGCAGAAATAGCAATTCTTAAGATTTTATCTACAAAAATAATGTCAAAAGTCTTGTATCTTGCCCCGTTTCGCTCTTTAGCTTTTGAAATAGAGCAGAGTTTAAGCAAAACATTTGGGCCCTTAGGTATTACTGTATCTCAATTGTATGGTGGCTCCACTGCCAACGTAACTGATTTTGAGCTTATTAACCAATCTCAAGTTATTATTGCAACTCCAGAGAAAGCAAAGGCCCTTATTCGATGTGGATCAGGACTTGAAACAGAACTTGGATTAATTGTTATTGATGAAGGCCATCTATTAGGTGCAGAAGAAAGACATATTAAAAATGAGATCTTTCTTACACATATTAAGGAATATGCTGCGAGAAATCAAATTAGGATATTGTTGTTATCTGCCGTATTACCCAATGCCAGTGATTTAGCACAATGGATAGCTGATGATTCTGATTTAGTAGCAAAATCAGATTGGAAACCTGCTTTAGAGAGATTAGGCTTACTTCTCTGGGATGGAAATCGTGTTAGATTAGAATGGAAAAGCGATGGGAAACCATTTAACCCTAATTTCATTCAGAAACGTCCATTAGGATTTAGCCGCAGAAGGAATCCATTCCCAAATAACAAAAGAGAAGCAATAGCTGCTACGGCAGTTAGACTATCTCAAGCAGGAACAGTTATGATATATTCTGCTAGAGCAAATTCAATTGAAGGATTGGCCGAAAGTGTGCTGTTAGCATTAGGGCAATATCCGGAAGATTATGCATGGGATCAGTCGCTATGGAACGTTTTTGAAAGTGTATGTACTGAAGAACTAAGCAACAGTGACATTATTTTGACAGCGGCTAAAAAAGGAGTTATATGTCATAATAATCGGTTGCCAACGCTTGTACGTATTGCCATAGAAAGGCTAATGCGCTCCAAACCACCTTTGATAATTATCGCTTCATCAACACTCGGACAAGGAGTTAATGTTGGAATATCAACAGTTATTGTATCAACACCCTATTATTCCGATGAGACAATTAGCAAAAGAGACTTTTGGAATATTTGTGGAAGAGCTGGACGTGCATTTTCTGATGTCGAAGGGAAGATTCTCTATGCTATAGATACCACTGAAGAACAATGGAAAATAGATAAAAATATGAGGCTCTCCCAGAGTTATTTCGATAGTCAACAGATGGAAAAAGTACAAAGTGGTTTGCTTGCAGCACTGAGAGGAATTTGTAGAGTTTCTAGGCGAACAAATACTGATTTGACCTTGCTTATTGAAGCAATTGCAAATGATTTTGTAAATACAGATATCCATGACAAATTTATTAAGCTATTGAACGGAGTCTTTGATTATTTAGATGATGAACTTCTTGCAATGCATGAAGATTTTAATGAAGATGATGAAGTTGCTTGGATCGATGATGTTTTCAGAAAATCGTTAGCACTTATTCAAGCAAAAGCTGAGGATGAAGAGTATTATATTAATCTTTTACGTGCTAGAACTAAGGCTTTACTGAACCGAATACCAAAAAAATCAGTTAGGAAAAAACTTATTGCATCAGGAGTGCCGCTTTCTGTATCTAGGCTGATATATGAAAATGCTGATTTTTTTAGAAATATAGCTTTGGATTTTATTCAATCTATTGAAAGTGAAGGAAACCGTATTGAAACAATAAGTAATACTGTTCGTGAAATTGAAATTTGGAGCAATGAACACGCGAATAACTTAATGGATGTAACACCAAATCAAGAGGTTTTGGATATAATGCGTTCTCACTGGATAAGTGGAGCTCCACTTGCTGAGATAGTGAAATTAGCACAAGAAGCAGATAAAATTTCAAAAGATTATTATGGATTCACATTACCATGGATTATTCATGCGGTTTCCCAGATGTATGACCAAGACTCTGAAGAAAATATTGTTCAAGCGTATGCTTCACTTGCAATGTTTGTTGAACTTGGTTTGCCAAACTCAGTAGCAGCAAACTTATATATGGCTGGTGTACGTTCTAGAAATGCGGCACTAGAACTCTCTTCAGTTAAAGTTTTTAATGATAAAAACGTTTCTGAAATCAAACGAGTTCTTATAGATTTTCCTTTTCAAGAAAGCCCTGTCTCAGATGGAGCGAAAGTTTGGATTGATTTACTTTCAGAATCTGCTAGGGAGCAAGTAGCTAGAAAGGTATCTTTCCCACTTTTTACATGGAAAAAGGCAAATCTTCCTGATAAATTATATATTCGTGAAAAAAATGGCGAGTGTTTTTTGGCTTCAAATGATGGATATTTTTACGAAAAAGTAGATCCAACAGAGGAACTGCCTTTTGATGAAATAGCAAATATTGATGGGTTATATTTTGAATGCAAAAAGGATGAATGGTATTTAAAATCATATAATCCTATGATTACTACTAACATTATCTGATAGTACATATTTAATGAAAAGCGGTGAGTTTATAATGGAAAAGAAAAATCATGCGGGTGCAGTTGCATCAAATGCAGGTGATGATTTTCACCTAATTTGGGCATGCAAAAAACTTTTAGAAATATTAAAACCAAATAGTGAACTAACAGCTATATCAGTTGAGGGTCCTACATGGGAAGATTCTATTCAAATTGAGGATGATAAAAAACTATACTCTATTGATTTAGCTGAGTATTATGGTGGAAATAATTTTATTCAAGCGCAGAAAGTTGTCTTCTCACAGTTAAAATACAGTGCCTATCAAATGGATAAACCGTGGACAGCATCAAATCTATGTTATGGTTCTAATAATAGTAACTCAATCATTCGCCGGTTGGCAGATACATATATTGGATTTTGTGAGAAGTATGATAATGTAAATTCGAAACTAGTTTTAAAGCTAATTAGCAATCGTAATTTGCACAAAGATTTTTCTACCAATATTGATGAATGTATAACTATACTTAAGAAAAATAAGTATAAGCGCATGGGTGATTTAATAAAGAAATTGACTCCTGAATGCCAAGAAGATATCAATAAAATATATAAAACTTCAAAATTGAGCTCTACAGATTTCATTAACTTTTTGCTGATTTTGAGCTTTGATGATTGTGGTACTGATATTCGAAGTATCCATAGAGCAGAAATAATAATGCAATTGGGTAATTGGAACATAAGTGATATAAGAAGCAGATATAATTCTTTAATTATGCACTTGCGGGAAATGATGTTGCCGGAAATTAAACTGGGATTTCCGATGAATCGGGAATATGTTTTGGCAGCACTTGATACCAGCTTCAATGAGGTGTTTCCAGCACCAATAAAAATCCAATTGGATTTAGACACTTACATTGAACGTGATGTCAAAAATGACATTACTGAATACATTCAACAGAACAAAAAAAAGATTATCTGTTTGCAAGCTACTGCAGGTGCAGGTAAGACTACTTTCGTAAGTCATTTACATAGTAGTTTGCCTGAAGAATCAGTAACTGTTTTATATGATTGCTATGGTGGAGGATCTTTTCTGCAACCTGGTGAACGAAGGCACTTAACGGAAATAGCAATTCCGCAAATTTGTAACACATTGGCAACGGAGTGTGGAACAGAGTGGATAGTTGGTCGGTTTTCTAAGGAGTATGAATATTGGCGTATCTTAAACGACCGATTGGAAAAAGTGGTATCTTATGTAAAAAAGCAAAATCCATCAGCGGCAGTAGTAATTATCATAGATGCGGCAGATAACAGTATGGTGGCTGCCAATGTATTTAAAGAAGAATGTTTTTTACAGGGACTATTAAACCAAACGATTCCAGATGGTGTGTGGATCATTGTTACTACAAGAATAGAAAGACAGCAGCTAATTCCATTTGGAGATGAAGTAAAAGTTTTTAATCTTCCCCCATTTGAATTGCCTGAAAGTTCTCAACATATCCGTTCTATATTTTGGAATGCAACTGATGCACAGTGTGAAGAGTTTCATTTTCTTACAGATAGGAATCCTCGCCTGCAAGCATATATGTTATCTGAAGCTAGTTCTATTGATGGAATGTTATCACAGATAAAACCTAAAGGAAAGACTATGGACTCTTTATTTAAAGAGTTTATTAATGCTACTAAAAAACAATATAATAGCATAGTTGATATAGAAATTTTATTTTCCGCACTAATAAATTTGCCAAGACCAATTCCGGCTGCTATGCTATGTGAAATTTCTTGTATAACGCTTGATACGTTGATTAGCATAAGCGTGGAATGTCGACGTGGCTTCTATATAGTTGATTCTTTTATATTTCTTAAAGATGAGGATTTTGAAACATATTTAAGAACTTACTATGAGGATAATGAAGCTGCAATCAACCTTATTGCTGATTACATGTATCAGAATAGAGCGATAAATCCATACTGCACTAGATACTTGCATATTTTCATCGATAAGGCAGATTACTTTGACTGCTTAGTTCAGACTTCCCTAAATGAAAAAATTGATACTTTTGCTATTGGAATAGCAGAAGTAAATCAAATAATGAAGCAGCGCATACAATATGTTTTGAAAAGACAAGAGATGTATTCCCCTCAAAATTATTTGCTGGCATGTAAATTAGTTTATAAACTAATTGATTATAATGCAAAAGAGGACGCATTAAAGGAATTACTCTTGAGTGCACCAGATGAAGCCATTACGTATTGTGATGAATTGTCAGTATATAATACTTTCTATACGGATTCTAATGATTTTGATAATTTAGGAAAGGCTGCGCTTGTTTTTTCACATTTGCCTATCTATCAAACTGTTTCTCAACAATACGTAAAAAGTTATATGGCAGCTATTAGAGTTTATTATAATAAGAATAAAGACGATAGAGGCTATTATTCACGACCTGAAACGACAAATATTATTAATGTTGTAGAAGCAATGTTGAGGTTGGGAGAAATTGAAAAAGCTGTAGATTTTATTTGTGGTTGGAGTCCTAAAAAGGTCGCAACTAAATTTGTTTATAGGCTTTTCCAAAAACTTTTAAAATATGATTATTGCAATCTTTATGAAACCCTATTATTGCAGAAGTGGTCAAGCCCCAATAAGCTTGCTATCGTTTGCGCGTATATTTCATTAGGAAAAACGCCCCCCAAAATGTATACTGATTATCTGTTAAAACTGTTTGATAGGGTGACTGCAATTCCGGAAAGTCGATTCAGCAGGAAACAATTACTGATGTTTGCCGAGTATATATTGCAAATGGAAAATGCTAAGGATATCGTGTCAAATCTAATAAATAAGTTTTCTATAGAATTGCAGTTTTCAAGTGTTCCTTCTCTGTATATGAAAAAAGAACAGGATAAAGTATATGATGCATTGCGATATTATGCGTTAAGTCATGTATGCAAAGGGACATTTACTAACTCAGCCGATTTTTGGAAATCTAAGGCGAGTTCAGAGAAGCATCAATCTGATGATAACAAGAAATCTGTAACGAAAATAGTGGATTTTTTGTTGCCGATTTATGTATTTCGGTTAACTTGTATCAACAAAAATGAGGATGGCAATTTTCTAACTGCATGCAATGAGGTGCTTTCAAAGATTGATCGGTCTTCGTGGAGCTTTCATTCATACGATAATCGTAGATTATTGGAAGTAGGATTATTGGCGTTCATTGAATCGATCTGCTTTAAACAAAGCTTGAATCAAAAAGAAATAAAGGACTTGATAGATAAAACCTTGAAGATAAGCAGTACATCACCTCAATTTAATCTAGAGGTATTAAAAAAGTTGATATGCAATAAGCGTGCTTTTCAGGCAGGGTTAGTTGTATTACGGGAAATTGATGCGGACTATGAAAAATATCCGACTTCAGCTAAAGAAATGGCCGAAGTGTATTTACGTTGTGCCCAAATGGGACGAAGAATTGATAAAGAACTTGGTGCAAAATATTTTGCCAAGGCGATTGAATGTACTAAGGGACTAGATTATGAGTCTTATAGAAAAATGTATCTATATAAAACACTTGCCGCCCAAATTGGTAAAGATGATACGAGTAATCCAGAGCTGGCCTATAGAATTATTCGCTTAAGTGAAGACTTTTGCAGAAAAATGGGAGATACAAAAAATTTTCCATATAATCAGTCATTATCAGCGGCCTCACTGGCATCCCCAGTAAGTATTTGGGGGGCACTCTGTCGTTTGGATGATAGAGATAATTATGATGGATTTTCATTGCTAGATACTTTACCGATTGTATTAGGTACACTAATAGAAACAAATCAGATTTCGATTGAGAATGCAGTATCCTTAATGGGGCTATTACTGCCTGACTCATCATCACAGTACAATGATCTGGTAGACGTTATTTTGAAGAAACTTTCACAAATCACACCAGGACGGCAGAAGCCTATACTTGAAATTTTAATTCATGACGTTCTTTTTAATATTCCTATGGACGAAAAGAAATATAGAAGTCATAGCATTGTAAAATATTTAGATTCGAACGTTACGTCCCCAGAACTGAATACTGACAAGATTAGAGAGATGGACAGATTTTTGGCACAAATGGAAACTCAAAACCGGAACTATGATGATAACCGTTCAGAGGCACACAGTGAAGTAAACATAAAACAGTATGTAGCTGAAAGTAATATTGTATCACAACAGATGTTGGAAAAGAGGCTGATAAAACTAAATACTAACGATAGAGAAATTTTCGTTAAGGAATGGCTGGAAGAACTATCACCTGATGGATATACAGAAGCTTTAACATGGTTGTTTGAGCTTATTTCTCATGATTATTATCGATTGGGAAGTGCTAAAGTATTGCGTACCATTGCAGATTTTGTAGATAGTGTAAAAGCATGGCCGCAAATTAATGAATGGCAAAATGATATTCAGAAACAGAAGCACTATTTACAAGCGTTTTCTAGAGAGATTTTACATTTATATGATAGCTATGATGATGAGTTTAGGGCAATACTACGTGTCTTTCCTGCTGATACTGCGACACAGTATGATGCCTTTTTAGAATATGTATCAAATCATATTGAACTCTATGACGAACAACTTGTAAAGGTAATCTGTAGAATGTCAATTGTTCTTTCTGTAGAAGACGCGAAGGAACTTTTAAAATGGGCATCTGAGATTGAAATGGATAAAATTCACCCTGCTTCTGGAGATAGTGAAAACTACAAACTGGAGACAGATGAAAATAGAAATTTTAATAGTAGCGTAGCATGCTTTATATGGCGTTTGTTGGGACACAAAGACAAGGGGGTTCGCTGCAAAGCTGCCCATGTCCTACTGCGTTCTACTATGCTTAAAGATGTAAGCATAGTAGAACAAATTTCTGAGTTTTACTTCCAGCCATTGCCTCAAGCGTATTTAGATAAAAACAATTACTTTTTTATAGAATCAGCAAGAATTTGGTATTTAGCAACGTGTCTTCGAATAGGAAAAATGGACGCAAAGTTACTTACTTCATTGTATTCTTTTTACAAGTCGATTGCGTGCGCTGAGGGGGTGGTGCATGCTTTGCATCGCAGACTAGCCAGAGACATTTGTCTGCAAGTTGCACCTTATTACAAACCTCATGATATACAGCAATTATCTATGTGTGATCAGTGCATAATTAGTGATAGTCATATGAAAAAAATATTGTATTATCAACAAAAATGTAGCGATAGCACTCGAAATTGGAAGTTTAATTTTGATACCATGGACACTTTACGGTATTGGTATGATGATTTGGCTGAAATGTTTGTATGTACAGAAGAGGAGATAGCGACCGGATGCGATTTTTTTGTTGCTCAGTTTGGAATTACAAATCAGAATGCAGGAGAATGGAGCAAACGTTACTTACTTCAAAATGAATACCAAAAAACCTACAATGATCATGGTACTATTCCTACCGTGGAAACACTAGATAAATACGCAGAGTGGCATTCTATGTTCTATGTAGCAGATAAATATCGCCAAAGTAAGGCGCAGATCCAAGATAATTATTCATCATATGAAGATTGGCTGAATAAATATCTGCCAGGTAAGGAAGGCTTTTGGTGCTTTGAATTTCGTAGTCATGTTCCACTTATTCCTTTCCTTTGGGATTTTACAAAAACAGTAGAAGATAAACCGGAACGACAATATTTTATTCCAAGCGGCTTAGCATACGGAATGATTGAACATGCCCTAGGAATTTCTTTAAATATGCAATATTACTCTCGCTTTCAACAAAGCAACAGGCATATTCGTATCGAAAGTGCCTTTGTTAAGAAAGAGAATATTGACAAGCTGGTAGGAGAAATGAAAAAACCATATACTGTGCTTCCACACTTCTATTATGAGAAAGGTGAATATGAGGACGAAGAACAACCCGAACTTGTTATTTATCCCACATGTGATGTAATCACAACTTTCCCAGATTATGCACTTGATAAAAAAGATCTATTATTAAAAGATTATCTAACTACATCAAACTACTTAATGGGGGTATCCGATGATATAGCAAAGTATTTGTCTGTTACCTTGGAAGAACAACTTTTGCGTTCAAGGGTGTATGATACAGATGGCTCTTCTGTTCAGGTGTATCATTGGAGCGAGCCTGAGGACGAAAGTGGGTATGAAAAACATAGCACATACGGAAATATAGTTATTATAAAAAAAGAGTGCTTGCTGGATATATTAAAAAAGCGTAATCAGGCTGTTGTATTTGAGGTATCCATATCTTTAGAGGATGACAGCTATAAATTCTATGGAACTCCAAGTAAATCGGCTAAAGAAAAGAGGTTATTTTCTTTAGAAATAGACAATATGAGTAATGAGGTATATTGGAGACAGTTATCATTCAGAAGCGAAGGGGAGAAAGATGAACGATAGATTAAAAGGAATCACAAGATATTTCAGAAGCGCAGTGGCTGCTCAAGCTAATATGGGCATTGATTTTAAAGCTGACTACTTTTCTATACTAAACCCCTATGAAGTGATGCAAGGTAGGATTAATCCAGCGGTCTGTCAAAATATTTTTGCAGAAGCCAAGAAGAATTCTTTTGATAATGAGA
>JAYFPL010000113.1:0-6046 GCA_034927775.1 Anaerovorax sp.
TTGTCATAGTAACTTTGCATTTGCTTCTTGCACGGTAGCATGAAGCGGAAGGTTGCACCACCTTGTTCATTATTAAAAGCAAGTAAAGTCCCTCCGTGTGCTTCTATGATAGATTTACATATAGAAAGACCAAGTCCCATGCCATGATGAGAGTCTGGGTCTTTTCCTGGTGTCGTGACAAAAGGTTCAAAGATTTTATCTAAAATACCTTCTTCAATTCCACCGCCGTTATCAGAAACAGAAAAGACTACATAATTATTTTCGCGGTATACAGCAAGTTCAATATCAGCCGTCGGTGTCGTATGAACAATAGCGTTATTTAAAAGGTTAACCAGTACTTGAATCATCAATTTACCGTCCATGGACAGCATGATGACATCATCAGGCATATGGAGAGTAATTTCATGTTTCTTTTTATTTTTTTCCACTCGATGAAACGCTTCATAAACAATATCATCTACAACCTCTTCTTGTTTGGAAAGTTGTATTTTTCCTTCTTGAAGCCTCGTAGAACTTAGAAGATTTTCTGCTAATTGATTTAAACGATTTGCATCGGTATTGATGTCCGAAAGCAAACCTAAAATCGTTTTTTTATCCAGTCGGTCATAGCTTTCCATTATAAAATTACTGGAACCTGCAATTCCGGTCAGTGGGGTTCTTAAATCATGAGAAATGGAACGAAGAATATTGCCTTGAAGCTGTTCTTTTTCCATTTCCATCCGAATGGATTCTTGGCTGTCATGCATCTGCTCTCTTTCCATCGTAAGTGCCATCTGGGAAAGAATGGTTTCGATAATAACCATGTCCTCTTGACTAATTTCTTTGTTTCCACAGAAAAATGCGGCAATGCCAAATACATTATCACTGCTTTTTACAGGTAAATACTTCCACTTTGAGGTCGGAAAATAAGAAGTACCACAGCCACAAGGAACAACATTTGTAAGACACCATAGTGCAACGGTATTGTTTTCGGGCATATCTTTTATGGATAGTGAGTCCGGACAATATGGGCGTTTCAATTCGGATGGTCCTTTTACGGGATAGATCATTGAGGGATATTCTAATATCTCATTTAAACTTTTAACTGCATAGTCAAAAATATTTGCAATACCTGAAATGTTTAAATATCCCAAACTAATTTCATAAAGCAAATGTGCCTGATGTTCATTGTATCGTGAGATTCTGACATGCATTTGCAGACGGCTTACCAATGTACTTGCTATAAATGAAACAGTAAGAAACAAAAACAAGCTTAATATATAGTTCGGATCAGAGACCTCAAAGGTATACTTTGGTTCGGTAAAGAAAAAGTTAAACGAAAACATACTCGCAATACAGGTTACGGCACCCCAAAAATATCCTTTTGTTTCTAAAGTAGTTAATAGTATAGCAATCAGATAGATTAAGATTAGATTGATTGCATTTACGCCTAAAGATTCTAAAGACAATGCCACAGCGGTGGATAAGACTAACGAAAGTATGCATTTCAAAAGTCCCGTGATGTGGTTGTAATAAGAACGTTGTTTCATTTTTATCTTTACCTCCTGATTTTGTGGCTTATCTTAGTATAAGCGATTTTTGGCGTCATAAGCAAATGTATAAAAGATACTGCAACCACATAAATTTCTAAACGTCCGACAAACATACCGAACATTAAGACCCAAAGGATGACCGGATTTGCATCATAAGCAGTGATGCCGCAAGAAAGACCGACACCGCCCATAGCAGAAGAAACCTCAAATAGAGCTTCTTTTAAAGGATAACCATAGGAACTGATGATTAAGGTTCCGGTTAGCATAATTAAAATATACAAAAACAGAAAACTTCCGATTTCGGCACGTTGCTTACTTCCGATTACTTCATCCGTATCAGGCTTTTTCACATAATTGACACGAACTAATTTATCGCTGAAAAAGGTATCTCGAAGGCTCCAATAAATCCCTTTCAGAAAAACCCATACACGAAATTGTTTTACTCCTCCGGAAGTAGAGCCTGCTTCACCACCTATTATCATAAGCAATATTATTGGCAATGCCAAAGCACTTGACCAAACAGCAAAGGACGGAACTGTTTGAAATCCTGTTGTACTAAAGGCAGAAGTTGTTTGAAATGCTGCGATTCTCAGACTTTGCATCCATGGATAACCTTGCTGCTTCCAAAGGAAAAATGACAAAAGAATCGTAGAAAAAATAAAAAGGAAAAAAGTAAAACGCAACTCACAATAACGGAAAAAGTTATGAAATTTACCACGAAATGCATATAAACTGGCAACAAAATTAGTTGAGCCTAAAAACATCAGAACAATGGACACTACTTCAATGGGTACACTGTTAAAATATCCGATGCTTTCTGCTTTTGTCGAAAAACCTCCGGTTGCTACGGCTGCTATGGCATGGTTAATGGCATCAAACCAGTTCATTCCGAAAATCATGTAAAATACAGTTCCAATTATAATATATCCTGTATAAATAAATAAAATCAATCGTGATGATTGGATTAAATTTGGAAGAAGCTTATCAGAATGACCTTCTGCATAATAAAGACGCATACCGGATGCATCCTTTAAGACAGATACCATAATTAATACCAAGCCTACTCCGCCAAAAAAGAGCATGAGACTTCGGTGCAGAAGAAAAATATGTGAGGCTTCGGTAACATCTACAACAGAAAGCCCCGTGGTACTCCAGCCACTGGTGGATTCAAACATTGCCTGGGTAAAATTGTACTTACCAGTGATCAGGAAGGGTAACCCTGATGCTAAAATTGCCAATAACCAAGAGCTCGTTACAATCGAGGCACTTTGACCAAAATTCAGAGATGCCTTTTCACAATTTCTTACTAAAAAACTTAATAAATACCCAAAAAATAAACATCCAACGCCTGGAAGTATAAAATATTTTGCATAAATAATTTCTTCCGGATAAGCAATCAGGATAAGCAGAGGGAGTAAAACGGAAATCCCAATTAAAATTAAGATGACGCCCAAATACCCCAAGATAAGGCGAATTCCGGTTACTTGGCAGTTGGGTTTCATTTTGGCTTACCCCCAGTCATGATTGATATAATGGAATCTTGCGCCGATGGCGGTGATAAAAAGATTAATTTATCATTTGGCAGCAACAATAATTCTTTTTGTGGGGACAGCATGTCATTTCCGCGAAGAACACAGCTGATTAGTGTCCGGTCGGGTAAAGGTATTTCTTGAAGTTGGTGGTATTCATACGGACAGTGTTCATCCATTAAAAGTTCTGTTAGCATTAATTTGTTATGTTCGATGGAAACCGTATGAAGTAAGATGTCTACCGTTGAGGCTTGTTCAATAATTTGCGTTAATAAATAGGTGGCACTGACTGCGGTATTCACGCCCAACGTTTTAAATACATCAACGTTTTTAGGATTTGATACAATCGCTACGGTTTTTTTTATGTGAAAAAGACGTTTTGCTGCCTGGCAAATTGCTAGATTGTCAGAATCATAGGGTGATAATGCAATAAGAATGTCATACCCTTCGATTTTTGCATCTTCAAGTGTATAAAGCTTACTCGAATCTCCATGAAAAATAGGGATTTTATGAGCTTGCGCAAGATAATTACAAAAAGCCCGATCTTCGTTAATAACCATAAGTGTATGTTTTTTCTTTAATAATGAGCTAATTAAGAAATCAGCCTTGGTTTTGCCTTCGGCAATAACAATTTTCATAAGACATCCTCCTTAATATCTATGGCACTGAGACGTTCAAATTCTTCAATAGAAAGCTTTGCAGGGAAAATAGGATGTATATTTAAGCCTTCTACCAATTTTTGCTTTTCCATATCATAAAGGCGCAGGTATACTTGCTTTACATCATAGATAACACTACCGATTTGTGCAATCATTAAGTTTACGTTATCTCTGTTTGCAGTAGCCATTAAGATATCGGTGTCTTTAATTCCTGCTTTGACCAGCACGTCCAAATCTGTAGCGTCACCAACAATTTGAAAGCCGGAAAATGCGGGTGGAAGTTTACGAAAGGATTCCTCATCATGATCGATTACTGTTACTTTATAACCTTGTTCTGACAATGCCCCTGCAATGCTGCCGCCAAGACGACCGCAACCGGCAATTAAGATACTTTTATTTTTTCTTCCAAACATAAAATCCTTCTTTCTTATTGTGTAGCTATTTTAATAATTAATTTTATTGTTATTTATACTATAGATTTAATTATTACATTTATAGTATACGATATTAGGGAGATTTTACGCAGTAAGGATTTTGTTAGTCTTTCTGCATATGATGTTAAGATTTCGTTAATATTCTACAATATTTATATACGTTTGGAAACAAAATAGAAAAAGTAAGAAAATTAAGTAAAAAATGCTTGACACTTGTTTTCAAAAAAGGTATATTAGCGAAAAGATAAATTTCAAACCGTAGATTAAGAAGAGTAGGCCGTGTGTTCTTTTTTCACAGAGAGCTGCAGGGGGTGTGATTGCAGTAGAAAAGCCATAGCTGAATGGACTTATGAGGGTAGGACGAAAAGCAGATAACTGTTGAGTAGCGCCTAACGGAATCTCCATCCGTTATCAAGGGAGTGCATATGATAGTATGCAGAAAGTGGGTGCATTTTGCATCAATTTGGGTGGTACCGCAGAAGTAGAGACTTTTGTCCCAGTGTAAACTGAGATAAAAGTCTTTTTTTTATACAATAAGAAGCATTGATTCCTATTGTAAACCAACATAGACGCTTTTTAATCTGCCGTCAACGTTCTGTAAAGAAAGGAGAAAAATATGAAAACATCAAAAATTCCGCACAGATTTTATTTAACTGAGGAACAAATGCCGACACAATGGTATAACTTACGTGCAGATATGAAAGAGCAACCGGATCCAATGTTAAATCCGGCAACAGGAAAACCTGCACAAGTAGAAGACCTTTATCCTGTATTTTGCAAAAAACTAGCAGAGCAGGAAATGGATGCTTCCAGCCGTTATGTGGATATTCCGGAAGAAGTACAAGAAATGTATAAGATTTATCGACCGTCTCCACTGGTTCGTGCATATCAATTGGAGAAAGCCTTAGATACACCTGCCAAAATATATTATAAATTTGAAGGTAACAATACTTCTGGCAGTCACAAATTAAACTCTGCGATTGCACAGGCTTATTATGCAAAGGAAGAGGGCTTAAAGGGACTTACGACTGAAACCGGTGCAGGGCAGTGGGGGACGGCTTTGTCAGAGGCGTGTGCATACTTTGATATTCCGCTTACTGTATATATGGTAAAAACCTCTTACGAACAGAAACCATTTCGAAAAACTATAATGGAAACATTTGATGCAAGCGTAATTCCAAGTCCTAGTATGACGACAAACGCCGGAAAAGCCATTCTTCAAACCAATCCAGATACAGGTGGAAGCTTAGGCTGTGCAATATCCGAAGCTGTGGAAAAAGCAGTTACCACTGAGGGATATCGGTATGTATTAGGTTCTGTATTGAATTTGGTTTTGCTTCATCAATCCATTATTGGTTTGGAGACAAAAAAAGCTATGGAGATGTTAGGAGAATATCCGGATGTTGTAATTGGTTGTGCCGGGGGCGGATCAAACTTGGGAGGATTAATTGCACCATTTATGCAGGATAAGCTTATCGGTAAAGCAAGTCCAGAAATTATTGCAATTGAACCAGCTTCTTGCCCATCCTTTACAAGAGGAAAATATGCTTATGACTTTTGTGATACGGGAAAAATTACACCTATGGCAAAAATGTATACGTTAGGATGTAGCTTTATTCCTTCTGCAAATCATGCCGGAGGACTTCGATACCATGGAATGTCTCCGATTTTATCTAAGCTTTATCATGATGGCTATATGATGGCAAAATCAGTTGAACAGACAAAGGTATTTGAGGCTGCTGGTTTGTTTGCAAAATATGAAACAATTTTGCCTGCACCGGAATCGGCACACGCCATTCGTGGAGCGATTGATGAAGCTTTGCGTTGTAAGGAGACTGGAGAAGAAAAAACAATTTTGTTTGGTTTGACCGGAACCGGTTATTTTGACATGA
>JAYFPL010000192.1:0-10275 GCA_034927775.1 Anaerovorax sp.
CAAGCGTAATGCACTCTTTCCCTAAAATTTGAGATCCTTTATTTTTATTGATATTTAAAACAACACTCTCCAAATACCATCGCGGTTCTCCGCTTTCATTCAAAGGTAAAGCATTGATTGCTTCATCCATTAATTCAATGAGACGTTCTTCCTTTTTTAAATGGGTTCCATTTACAACTAGAATCGCCATAACTTCACCCGTAGCAAATGCTGATTTTACGATCAAATGACGCAAAAGTCCCATACCGTTTTTCGGATCATAAACGCTGACGGTCTGCTCCTCAACATACTTTTTAACTGCAACAGCAAGAGCTTCTGCAGGCTCTGCCTGAATCATACAACGCTCACAATGTACAACATCATGTGTCTTCGGCTTATAAAATCCAATGCTGCACGGCTTATTGTTTCTCAATTTTCCTTCATGGTTTTTTACCAATCTTCCCGCTTGAATCGGAAACTGTGCTTTGTTTCGGTAACGGTAAGGCTCATTCATCCCCAATGTCGGCTTTACCTCTACATCTGTAAGTCCTCCGATTCTCTGCAGACGATCGGAAACCCACTTTTGCTTTAGTGTCAACTGACCTTCGTAGTCCATACTTTGGAACGCACATCCTCCGCATTCTTCGGCATAAGTGCACTGTGGTAGGATACGATGCTCCGATTTTTGTATCAGTGACAAGACCTTACCTCTTGCAAAGCTTTTCTTTACCTGTGTAATCTCAACTTCTGCCAAATCACCTGCAATAGCACCCTCAACAAAAACAGCCATACCATCTACTTTGCCGATGCCTTCGCCTTCCATTCCCATATCAACAATTTCAATTTTGTATACTTCACCTAAATTCAATCTTTTCTTCCTTTCAAGCAAAACTATAATTAATTTACAATAATTATTTAAAATTATTATTTGTTTTCATAAATCGTTTATTTGTAATGCATTATATAGTATTATTTTTCTATCAACCTAGTATACCATAATCGTAGAATTCTGTCGCCAGTTTAAACTTTAACCATATAAGCTATTTTGGTATGGTTAAATTGTTAAAAAACCGCTACACCAATAGAAAGGCGCAGCGGCTAAAGTTTTATAGTCCTAATTCCTTAATCATCTTTTGTGCCCGATCACTCTGATAATTATAATTCTGCAACGTTAATCCATCATATTCCGGATCATTCCAGGGCTGGTTTGTCAGTATTTTTTTAATCTGCCACTTTAAAGTCGGATTGTCTGTTTCCAGATACAAATCATGTAAATATGGCACCGAAGCTGCTGATAAGCGATAAAGACTTTTTATATCAACATGCTCTAGCGTTCCTTGCTCATAACGTTCAATGTTGTATTTTGTAATCTTCCCATCTACATTTCCAAAAGCAAGTATCATAAAACAAACAATAAAAGAAATTACCATAGCTTTTCCTGCCCCAAAATTCACAAATTGTCGTACCAGGATAATGCAGAAAAAGACAAACAATAATAACATAAACCATGTTGTATACACCCGAAGTACGGTTAAACCATAATAATGAATGTACAGTACCATTTTACTGATGCCCGTTGCTATCAAAAGCAAGGTAAGAATTGAAAGCATCGAAGTTTCCAGCTTCAATCCCCAATTACTTTTACCTAGTTTTTTTACTTCTTCCTTTTTTAGTTCTTTACTCTGTTCCGAATCATCTTTTGGCTCTTTGCTCTGTTCTGAATCATCTCTCTTCATAATTAAATAAGCAGCAGCAATCGTCACTAAATTGATTCCTGATACCGTACACAATTCAAAGAAACCACGGCGTGCATATTCTGCATATGTCATCGAATGCGGTAATACATTGTCAAATGCCGATAAAAGATATACCCCTTGAGAGAAGAAAAATAAAAGGTAAATGGCATTCAGCGCTGTCATTGCTGTAAAGATTGCGGCACTCGGTGCAAATTGAAACGCTGCAATCGATTTCTGCACGGATTCCAAAGATGTTTCCTCTGCATATCTCCCAGTTACATTTCCGTAAAACAACCCATATAAATAACAGCTTACCGGGATTCCAAACAAAAACTTAACGGCATAATTCAGAAAATGATTCGACAAAGAAAACGACATTTTACCAATCAGCATTTCAAACACGGCATCAGCATCCATTAAAAGCTGTATGACCCAAATAAGGATTGGTGCAAAGAAAAATAGCCCTAAAACTGACATGAAAATATTTTTTCCTCTTTGACTTTTCATTCCAATCTGCTTAAATCCGAAAAACTGACAAGTAAAATTAGCAAATGGTATGAAAATAAATTGCGAAATCAAATCCCAAAGAATATATGCAGACAAATGTCCCTCTAATCTTCGCTTTGTTGTTACACCGATCCAATACACTGCAAGTATAGAAACAAATAACAGATTTAAAAACTTTAAAAATTCATTATCAAACAAAAAGAACTGCAAAGAACTAACCAAAGTTAATATTAAATATGGGATACTTTGTTTTGTTTGCGAAAAGCCACTTTGACGCATATACAAACCTGCACTCAAACAAAATAAGAGAACAAAGCAAGTGGCACTTAATCCCAAACCGGAAAAACCAACCCAATGCCAGTATAAAAATCCGATCACTGGCATAAATAGTGCTAATTGAATGTCTTTTCCACTAAATTTTTTAGGCCGTGCCGTTGCGATGACACGAATCTCTTCTTTTACCCCTAACGTATCGTCCATTTTTTCCCCCTATAACTAAAATCTCTAAACCAAATTTTAATAGACAATCAATCATTATCTTTCACATACTCTAAAATATCCCCCGGCTGGCAATCCAATGCTTTACAAATTTCCTCTAAGGTAGAGAAACGGATTGCCTTTGCTTTATTGTTTTTTAAAATAGATAGATTTGCAGGAGTGATACCAATACGCTCGGAAAGTTCGCCAGCAGACATTTTTCGTTTTGCCATTATCACATCTATATTTACGATGATCGCCATTTCCTCTCCCCCTTCAAATCGTCAATTCATTTTCTCGTTTTAAAATAACAGCCTGCTCTATAACATTTTTCACCACCCTTAAAATCAAACCAAAGAAAGCAGCTGCCACAGCAACAATAAGAAATAATAAGTAGTAATATCCCGATAACAATAGGATGCCTGCCACTACAAAGCAGCACCAAGAAATTGCTCGAAGATCCTGCACATTTTTATCAATAAAAATGTGATCTTTTTTTATATTGTCCAAGACACGATTTAAACAAAAAAGTGCAATGAGTGCCGGTATACAGCATGCATAAATTGTAATTAAAAGCGGTATAATCAAATCGGGATTTTTCCCGGTATAGGCCATATAATGTTTTACAAAGTAAGGTGCCCCTATACCTAATATCGCTATAAGTCCTATTACCAGCTTGGTACAAATTGACGAAAGCGTCACTGATTTCACTGCATTCCACATAATGTTCCCTTTCTTATTTTCCTTAATTTGGTTCTATTATAAAAAGAAAAATATTAATTGTCAATATATTTTTATTGTTTATCAATAAAAATATATCGTTTTTTAGATATTTGAAGAATCTATAAATTTTTACTGAGATAATATTTTGATAAAAAATGATATAAAGAATGGGATTTTTTATGATACGCTACTTTCTTGATTGCATTCTCTTAATTTGATACAATACTTTAGAACAAACAGCAAAGAGATAGGAGTATCTTATGTTACATGAATTTTCAAGAACAGCTCTTCTTCTTGGGGAAGAAGCAATAAATACATTAAGTCATGCTTCCGTGGCCGTCTTTGGTGTCGGCGGAGTAGGCGGCTATACAACAGAAGCCTTAGCAAGAAGCGGTATCGGTCATTTCGCCTTATTCGATAATGATACCGTATCTCTGACAAATATAAACCGACAGATCATTGCGACCCATAAGACGATTGGAAGATTAAAGGTTGAAGTAATGAAAGAACGGATTTTGGATATCAACCCAAATGCAGTGGTTGAGATTTATCCGGTATTTTATACTACAGAAAATGCAGACCAATTTGATTTATCCAACTTCTCTTATATCGTCGATGCAATTGATACGGTTGCTTCTAAGCTTTTATTAATCGAACGTGCAAAAACTGCGAAAACACCCATTATATGTTCCATGGGTGCCGGTAACAAACTTGATCCGACTCGCTTTGAGGTAACAGATATAGCCAAAACCTCAGTTTGTCCTTTGGCAAAGGTTATCCGTTCTGAGTTACGAAAAAGAAATATTAAGGATGTGAAAGTCGTTTATTCAAAAGAAGAAGCAATAAAGCCGGCACCATCCACCGAAACCGGAAAACGTCAAATTCCTGGAAGCATTGCTTTCGTGCCTTCCGTTGCCGGACTTATTATTGCTGGTGAAGTCATCAAAGATTTAGTATAAGCGCTTACCGTTCAAGGCGATCAAGAATTTTCTTTAAGTATCCTTCGTTAAGCAAATGAACGGTTTCAAATTTTCCATTATAAAACACAGCCCAGTTATTAAATACACACGGAACCTCTTTCGCTT
The DNA here is from genome assembly GCA_034927775.1 of Anaerovorax sp. Lineage (GTDB taxonomy): Bacteria > Bacillota > Clostridia > Peptostreptococcales > Anaerovoracaceae > IOR16. Next base: position 4,508 of record JAYFPL010000192.1, read on the forward strand.
TTTCAAGTGTATCCACCGGAATCAAATCAATGGGTATATTGTTGGCTTTACAGTAATTTTCTACTTGCATAATGCAGTTTGGGATATAAGGACACTGTTTTCCATAATAAATAGTAAATTTTTTACTTTCAATTATTTGTTTCTTTGCACCATCTGTAAAATATGGTTTCGTTCCATCAAATGACAATGCTAAAAGTTCATACTCTTCTCCGATATCATCAGCCGTTTCAAAACCATATTTAAGCATAAACTTCTTCTCGGAAAGATAAGGTTTTTTCTTCTTGGAGCTAATGATGCATATACCGGATTTCCCTTGATTTTTTGCATCGTTGATACAATACTGAAGAAGCTCTTTTCCATAACCCTTCCCCTTAAAGCTTCCGGAAACCCATAAACAATAGATATAGATATAGTTTTCACCTATAACAGGAACCCATGCTTTTTCAAGCGGTGCATATTCAATAAAAACCTTACCTTTTTCGTTTAATTTTCTAAAAATATGCCCTTCGGGCATTCTGTTTTTCAGCCATTCTTTTTTTACATCGACGCCGCATTGGTGTTTCTTATCTGATATAGCACAGCAAAGGTGTTCATTTTCAAGATTTTCTGCAGTAATGTTAATATATTCACGACTCATTGATATACCTCGCTTTCAACACAAAATTTAACTAATATGAATAAACTCAATTTCTTTTTTTGATGGTATGAATAATCTTCTAATCCCTTTTTTTAATCGGATGTCTCAAAACTGTTTTTAACTTACTTGCATCACATTTTCTAGGATCACTCAAATATATTTCGTGATGAAATCGAGTTGTCGTAATATCTATCTCATATCCATTGTCTAAAGCATATTGATCCATTGCCCAAATGGTATCCGGTTCATCATCATAAGAACCAATGTGCATGCATTGCGCACAAATACCTTCATCATAAGTAAAAAACTCTACCTTTGAAAAGTCCTTTTTCTTCTTTTTCGTTGCTTCTGCTATCGCCCAATTAAAATCCTCTTTCGTTACAAAGTCAGGCAAGCGAATCACAGAAATCCAATGAAATGCATCTTTGCATGTATAATCCATCCCTTTTATACCATCTTGCCACCAAAATCCTTCCAATGGCGGTACCACATATTCAAAATACCCGTCTATTTTATGATCCCCTTTATAGCTCATTTTGATCGTAAAAGCGATTCCATAAAGAAATTCCATAGCTTTCTGGTATTCTCCATTTTCTTCATTGGGATTTCCCCTGCCTCGTACAGCAATGTAGTTCATCTTTGGTATTTCTATGATTACTGGCTTCCTTGGCGGCATATAATACTCTTTGTATTCTTTTTTATAGTCAAATGGCATAGTATAACCTCTCTTTCAAATTAATAAATTTTGTTACTAAAAAATTTATCAAATTTGCTGTGTATCAGAAAAATATATTAAATTTTTGGTTTCTATTTTTAAATGTTTTATAGACATTATAACTGCTAAAATAGGACAACAGTATGTCATATTATTCATAAAGGTTTAAAGTCTCTTGTAACTGCGTTTTTACTGCTTTACGTATTTCAATTGGCTCTAATACTTCACAGCAAGGACCAAATGTAGCAATATAATAATACAGCCAATCGCCATTTGGGTAGTCAATTTCCGCAATAAAACTACCATCAGCCTGTTGTGTATATTGTTCAAATTCCTCGTATACTCTATATGCCATTTCATGAGATACCCGTAATTTAAGATGTAAATATTCCTCTTGATCGTATTTTTCTGTTGTCAAAATACGTTCTGGTGCTTTATGCTTAACAACTTCATCTGTCACTTCTAAATTTTTTATACGTCTTAATTTAAAAAAACGATAATCACAACGTGTCTTGCAATACCCATATAAATACCATGCAGTGCCTTTAAAACATAGCTTTAAAGGTTCTACGTTTCGATAACTTTTCTCACCTTTCATATTAAAATACTCAAATGTAACTGACTTTCGATTACAGATCTCTGTTTTTAATGTTTGAAAAAGCATAGTCTCATCTGTATAGCTATACCAAGAAGAAAAATCAACTTCAATCCAATCCGCATAAGATTCTCCAAATAAACTGCTAAACTTTTTCAACGCAGTATCTTGTCCACTCAAATCTACTGCACTGACTGCCCGCAGTGATGCAAGAATGTTTTCTTTCTCTCCATCGGTTAACACCGTTTTATCTAAAACAAAATTTGATAATAATGAAATTCCACCGCCCTTTCCTTTGCTCATATAGATAGGAATACCAGCAGAAGACAGGGCTTCCACATCACGGTAAATGGTTCTTGAAGACACTTCAAAGTGCTCCGCAAGCTGCTTTGCCGTAATGGTTTCTTTCTGCAATAATAAATATATAATTTCAAATAGCCGATTAATCTGCATGTTCTCACCTCAAATTCATTGTAGCGTATTAATATGACATCAACAAGTCATATTAATACTACAATAAGCAATTCCAGTTCAGTTTTTATTTCTAGCTGTATAGCAGAAAAGATTTTATAAAAAAACAATGATATAGACAAACAAAAAAAAGTCTGCAAACGCACTTCGTTTGCAGACTTTTTCACACATATAATTGATTCATTAAAAATTTGTTTATTTTTGTTCGCTCTTGTAACACCACCACCAATCTTCACAAGTTAGGCCCATACCATCCGGATTATTTACACGTTCTAATAATTGATTGTATGTTCTTGGCGGCGGTACCAATACAGGCTGACCAGGTATCCAATTTGCCGGAGTCACTACTTTATCGCGATCCGTTGTCTGCAAAGCTTCCAGCAAACGTAAAATCTCCGTAATATTTCTCCCATTTGTTAACGGATAAATTAGAATTGCACGAACGATTTGCTCCGGATCAATAATAAATACGTTTCGTACTGTTTCCGAATTGCTGACATCCGGCGCTATCATTCCATACATCCTTGCCACATCACCCATACGATCTGCAATAACTGGGAATGGAATCTCAATACCAGTATTTAAAAAAATAGAATAAACCCACGCCAAATGAGACGGATTGCTGTCAATACTCAGTCCCAATAATTTTGCATTGCGTTTCTCAAATGCCGGATTTGCATTAGCAAATGCAATAAATTCAGTTGTACATACAGGAGTAAAGTCTCCAGGATGAGAGAAAAAAATAACCCATTTTCCTTTGTAATCAGACATTTGCATCGGACCCATCGTTGTATTTGCATAAAAATCTGGGGCTCTCATTCCGATTGAAATGTGATTTTCTTGCATCTCCATCTATTCACCTTCTTTCTTTACATGGTATGTTACAGTCCCTTACTTCATTCTATAAAAAATGAGGACTAAGAAATCAAAAGATTTCTTAGTCCTCCATTGTTATTTTATAAATTTTTATTCTTATGGTAGTTTGTTAGCTGTTAACAATCACATAACCCTTGAGCAAGAGCACTTAAATCCGGCTTAATAACTCTGACTGCATCGAAGCACCCATCAAAATCTTTTCCTCGAACGATCATTTTATATTCACAGCAATCGGAACAAGCCCTGTCACAGAAAGTGACTGTAAACGGTTCACTCGACTCTAATTCAAGATCATCATTGCCTTCAATTTCATATCTCTTTTTATATCTCCAGCTCTGAACCGTTTCTTCGTTACCTTTACAAACCTTTACCAATTCAAATAACAAATCAATTTCTAGCTTTTTATCGCCACCGCCGCCTCTAACTTCTGTTTCAGTTTCTGGCTCAATTTCCGGTAACATTTCACCATCTGGTTCTGCTTCAGCTGCTCTGCCGCCGCCTCCACCATGTTTAGCTTCCCCTTTGAAGTAAATAAGACTGGAAAACTCAATTTTTACAATTGGTCTGCATAGACAAGTCGTATCAATAATTACTTTATCTAATACAAACTTTTGATATCTTTTAACCCAGCTGCCATATATTTCAAAGTGTGCATCCTGTGGATTGCATCCACATTCCATTAACATTTCTTTTGGTTTTGGATGTTTTGCGAACAAGCAGAAGTTTTTCTCTTTGCCATTTGGTTTGCCTTGTTCATTATTTTCATTAGGCTCGCAATAATAACAATCTCCGATATATCCCATTTATATTAACTCCTTTAAATATACTTTATATCTATTTAAACTTTGAGATTTGTTATCTCATCTTTATATTATGAATTAAGCCTTCAGACGGTTACCCTTTTTCAATAAGGTTTATACAATTTCACTTTTTCATTTTAACTGAAAATCAAAAAACACATCTGCGGATGTGTTTTTTGGTTTTTTATAGTACTATAAGATGCAATGTGCAAACAAATACCTAAAATTAAAATTCATCTTTTAATAATTTTTGAGCTTCTTCTTCATCGATTCTTATATAAGAAATTCTATCCTCCAATGTTACAGAAAACGGCAAATTAATTTCTTTTATATCTTCCATTTGAATAGAATGCTTTCTTGCAATAGCAGAATATTTTTTTATCTCTTTTTTATCTATATTGGTTTCAATGTTATTAGATACTAAATCATATAGGGAACCTATATTTTTAAAGATATCAGTCCCACTTTTCTGAGTTAGAATTGCAACAAGTACCTCCTTTTGGACATCAATACGGGTAAGGTCTCCCTCCGAATATCCCTTTCTAAAACGTACCAACATTTCTGCTTTGTTACCATCCAAAACTTGTAGTCCCTTTTTTAGATCAATATGTAATCCTTGCATTGGATCATCATAATACATATCCTGTGGTACATCATAGCTTATTCCTCCAATAGCATCAATAAAATCTCTGAAGGCAGCCGTATCAATCTTTATATATTTTGATATATTAACCCCTAATATATTGTTTAACGCTTGAATAACCTGTTCCGATGAATGTAACGCTGCATAATTACCTAGTTTTGTATCTTTGGTTTCATCTTTAATCACCGTATCTCTTGGAATCGACAAAATATTTAAATTTCCTGTACTTGTTTCATATCCCATTAGAACAAAGGAGTCTACAGGTGTGTTTTCTCCCGAGTCTGCCTCACGAGCTCCCATAAATAATACACTAATAATCTCATTATTCGATACGCTATCATCCATAGGATTTGATAACAATACAATACCAAAGATAACAATTATAAGAATAGATGCTGCTATAACCCACATTTTCGGATTTTTATATTTCATTATATTTTTCACTCTTTCACCTATGTTACTTTCTCCAAAGCCGAGCAAACCCTCTGCAAATAAATTATTTTGTTTCATTGAAATTTCCAGCAATGTATTTGCGTAGCTCTCTCTTTGATCTAATCTGGATATTTTTATTACTTTTTCATCACATGACATTTCCATGTCCTTGCTTGCTAGGTAAAACCAAATCCACATAACTGGGTTAAACCAATGTATAATCAATGCCATGTAAGCTAACGGCTTTAAAATAAAATCAAAACGTTTGATATGTACCATTTCATGCAGTAAAATATGCTGCAACTCTTTTTCATAGTCTTCTTTTAAAAAGAGAAAACTTGGCAAAATAATCTTGGATCTTAATATACCACACACAAATGGACTCTCTATTTGGTCTGATACATATACTTCGAAAGGCCACCGTAGTTTAACAATTGCATTACAAGATTTTATAAACTCTTCATTTTTTAATCGTGTAGCTGTACTCACTCTTCTAGTTATTTTTAAATATGAAATTATACTATACACCAGCAAGGCTGCTACTCCAATGATCCAAATGACTGCACACACAATTATAATATAATTTAATTGGGTTAATC
>JAYFPL010000096.1:0-4524 GCA_034927775.1 Anaerovorax sp.
ATACACTTTTTCTTTAACTTCTTCCATAAAATTTACTAACGTATTAAGTAACGTCATGGCTCTTTTATGCTGCAAAAACTCAATATAATTTTCTACTATATGCCATATGCTATGAATGATCAATTGTACTACATTCAAATACGCATCAACATCTCTTGTGGCAAGATAAATATCTTCTTCTTTGAAATAAAAGCAAGGATCATCAAAATTGTCTATTAAAGAAAATACATTCTCTAAAATACCTTCAAGTACAGAACAGGATACAATCAAACGATTTCCTTCATTGATACCCCATACGGGCTGTGCGAGTACATCATGAACCAAATAATCATATAAAAACTGTTCACAATATCTGTTTAAAGTATGAGACAATAAACACACCTCTGTGAACCAGGAAGATCCTTCATCTTTAATCAATTCTATAATTGCAGATTTGCCGATTTCTTTTATTTCAGGATTCGCATAGACCAAAGTATCAAGAAAGGAGAGGGCAAACGTTTTATCATCTGCTAATCTGGCATAGTATAAAGCTTCACTCGTACGCAAAGTATCTCCTTCAGGCAGCGTTTTTATATAATTAAATATTCTATTTTGATACTCATCTATCTTCATTGTGACATCTTTAAGTAAACCTTTCCTCGTCATAGGGTACGTAAAGTCCACACACCCATCCTCTCTGATGACAAAATAAGACTGCATATATCTTAATAATCTTGAGAAATCTACAGTATTCCATACCTTATTGCTGCTAAGAATGATTGCTTCTAGGTCCTCTTCTCTAAGCCCTCGTCTGGAAGCTGCCAGCAAATAAAGGGTTTCCTGTGCCTGCTTTGGACTGCACCTTCTTGCTGCTTCCTGTATCAGGGCCGCACTCATCTCCTGTAATTCCTCCGGTGCTTGTTCTATGATGGAAATCATCAGTGCATCCAAACCTTCTCCTCCGCCTCCCATGCGGTCAGCTTCCAAAAAGTCTTCTCTATCCATCATCATAAGTCTTGTAAGAAGCATGCTTAGATACATTGGATTATCCGATGATTTCTTATTCACCAGTGCATCAACCACAATTTCATCCAAACCTTTATGGTTGGCAGCTAAAATACCTTTTATGAGTTCCTTCTTATTGCTATCCTGCAATAATTCCAGCTCTTGAACACAAAAATCCTCCTGGATTAAAACATCCTCATGAAAAAGATTTGCTTTAAAATCATTCTTAAAGGATACTATAAATATAATATTTTGTGAAAAAAAAGGTGGAATCCAGGAAAAGCTCCCTGCTTCATCCTGCTCTTTCAGTTGTTCTAGTGCATCAATCACAAATGCGAAAGGCCGTTTCTTTGTTTTCCCATAGGATTCACAGAGCTCAAAAAAACGTTCCCGCCATTTTTCTCTGGTGATTGTTTTATTAGATTTACCTTGATTCTCTTCTCCAAGATGAGATAATTCCAGATGCGTTTCCAAAAAATATACCATCTGTTTGATCATGTCATCCAGATCATCACTTTTACCGCTGTTTCCACATATGAACGGAAACACAATATAATTCTTCTGAATCAGCCTTTCTGTCAGCATACTCAGCATACTGCTCTTACCGCTTCCCTCTTCCCCCTGCAATATAAAAGCTTTATACTGCGTATCATTAATCAAATTATAGTAATGATCAATCAAGGATTGTCTTCCAACAAAACAACTCCGCTTTTCCTCCATAAAGAGTTGAAATTCCATAAGCTCCCTATCCTGCCATGATAAGTCACTTTTCTTCAGCCATTCCTTTTCAAACATTTTAATAAATAACGCATATAGTTGTTCCGACAATACTTCCAGACCACACACCTTATTTTTATGCCATTCCGCTCTGTACGTAATAATCTCAGCACCATGAAGTTGTTTTATACGTTTTTTCAAAGCTTCAAGCTTTGATTTATGTATTGAACTCTCGGCAATATAGTCTTTTTGAATCTCATGAGGCATTTCATTAAAAGGTAGTGGTTCTCTTATGCAGAAAATGCAACGTTCCACAGCCTCCTTACTTGAAAATACACCATACTCAATTTCTAATGCGGTAACACTTTCCTCAATATCTTCTACTGAAAATCCTTTTTCCGCAATGGCATTTTCTATTAACCTTGATTCCGGTATCCATCCATAACGTTCTCCCAGAAAGATAAGCATGTACGGCCTGCAGCGGTCAATTTCATCTAAGCATACGGATAATACCTTTTTTGCCCCTGCTTCACTGTCCATATCACCCGTATCCACACCCCACCGTAAATCAATAAAGCTGATACGCTCTCCATAATTTCTTGCCTTTTCCTGCAATCTTGGCATAACCTCCATATGAAGCATATCTCTCTCTGCCTGCATATCTTTAAAGGTACTGGACACAAAAATTGATTTCAATCTCTTTTACCTCCGACTATCTATTATTCTCTAGATCATCCATTCAATGTTCTTGGCATATTCATCACATTTGCCCGATCCGCCTCTTTATAATCGATCTGTTTTCCTGTCAGTTTGCTCATCAGAGCAGATAACTCATCAAGTTCATCCCATTCCGTAATACACGCATGTTTTTTATTCTCCACATCCTTTTGATACGGTTTTATTCCATTGCAAGCTCTTTCCTGTACTTCTCTCATACTCATAGCCGAGTACCCCATCGTATAATGAAATGCATTCCAACGAAGATGTTCTGTTCTTGATAGATTCTCTAAAAGTTCTCCCTTTACCCTTTCTTGAAATACTTCTTCGGTCACCCGTTCTAACCCTATATCAAATCCGGCAATATGATACATGGATCGAATAAAATCAGAAGATGCCCTGCAGCTTTGACGGCTGTGAAAATCTGTATCTTCCCACAATTTTTCCAAACTGTCTGATTGTCCGCCCATTTTGGCATAATTGTAGTTGACTAACATCGCCATTTTTTCCATGCTTGCATATTGGTATATCTGTTCCTCTGAAATAGCGCCATTCATAAAATAGGGTTCAACACTCTCCCATGGATTTGACTCTTGAAAGATATCAAATATTCTTTCATTATCGATATCAAATTCTTTGCATATCACCATATATTTCACTTCTGGCAACTGGATATTTTTTATATGATTCAGTGTTTTATGTAATTTTTTCATCTCATAGAAAACAACATGGTAAGCTGACAATAGACCTCCATACTGTTTTTGAAATCTAATACGTTTTTCCTCTACATTGTCATCTACAACAGCCACAGAAAATGTACTGCCGTAAAACTGACTATTCATCATAAGTGTTCGCAATAACTGCTGACCATTTACTCCAAACCCAATTAAAAGAACTGTGAAATTCTCCTTTGCTTTTCCACTGCTATCAAATTGAATATGCCTAACTGGTGGTGCCTTATGCATAAGAAGTCTTGCACGCATCTCGGCACTTCGTTCTGAATTCGAGTTCTGCCATAATATCTGCGGAATACTCTTAACAATCTTTCGGTCTTCTTCCTTTAAGTTTACTTCTTTTTTCATTGTGTCTGAGACAAATGAAGATACTTCATCCAATTTATCCCACAATACAATCCCAGGATGCTTTTTAGCAATCATATTTTTATGATTTGACACCAATCTATAATAGCTTCTAAATTCATCCATCGTTGCCGGTAGAAAACCTTCGGTTAACATATACATATTCCATCTTTTATGTTCCAGCTTTGCAAGCTCTTCTATTCTTATTCTGCTTACTTTGTTTCTATCCGGCTCGACAGTATCCAAAGCAGTGATATATCGTATATACGCTTCGATCATATTGTCGGTAGGATGGTTTCTCCAAATTCTTGAATTATCATCGCTTGCAATCTTTTCATTCTCTCGTCCTAAGCTTGAATACAATTTATATTTACAATGAAGTGCAGATACTATCGAAGCTTTCCGGTTATATTCACTGCTCTCGAATCTTTCTCTTGCCTCTTCCTCACGTCCATCGTCATAGATTCTATGTATGCCATAAGCCAATTGATCAAGGTATGTTCCGGATATTAGCTTCCATGTATAGAGATTTTTTACATTTCCAAAAGGATTTAGTTCATATTCCTGATTTTGCACATTTTTCAATTTGCCCCCAACCTCATGAAGGAAAGGGTTGGATATCAGTGTATTAATCAGAGGCAATCGTTTACCATACGCATTCTTCTTGTGTCCTATTCTTTCATAATTACACCTGATATCTGCTGCTATTTGTAGATTCAACTCCTCGTCTCCAAGGGCACAAATTACATAACCGATGTCTGGATGCTTCTGCATAAACTCTGTGAATTCCCTGTGTTCCACATTGATGTGATGAAATTCAATTAAGAATTTTTCCTGAATATTTGGATCATCCATATACGTTGCAAATCCCGGACATTTATTTAAGAAACGACTCTCTGCATATTCATCCATATCGACTACATGTATTTCCAAACGATGATTCGCTACTTGACCACACCAGCAGGCAGCCTTAACCGCTTCCATTCCAATCCGTCCCCCACCGATTACCAATAATGATATGTTTCCC
>JAYFPL010000034.1:0-2441 GCA_034927775.1 Anaerovorax sp.
GATGTTTATGAGCCGTATTTGATTCAAGCTGGATTATTGCATCGCACACAAAAAGGTAGAATGGTTTCTGAAGAAGCGTATAAACATCTTGGAATTGCACAAGAAATAGAGGGGTAGGTTGATTATGAAAAAACCAAGGAATAGAATCGTTCATTATTTGTTATGCATGGTACTTGTTTCCGTCTTTTGTTTAACTCCAATGTCTGCATTTGCTATAGAGATTCCCGAATACATAAAGGTTGGCTTAAACTATGGTAATACTGCCCTTGCATCTTGCAAACTAACAAGTGAAACCGGATTTCAAATCATTAACGTTGAGGATGGTGATTTTGAAGAAACACTCCCGATTTCTGCCTATACGACTTTAATTGCTGCCGTAGAAAATGGGATGGTTGTGCTTCGAAGTGAGGATGGATCGGTGGTTTCTGCAAGCCTTGGTAAGGATGATTGCATTATGGCTATGGATTATGAACAGGATGGTTTAATTCGTTTTGAGAATAAACCATATCGTGATGGAATTCAATTGATCCCGGATGGAAATAATAAAATAATGGTGATTAATTATATAACACTGGATCACTATCTTGACGGTGTTTTACAAGGAGAAATGGGACAAGAAGCACCTTTGGAAGCGTTAAAGGCACAGGCAGTTGCAGCAAGAAGCTATGCAATGACAAATTTATATGTTCACAAAAGCTATGGTTTTCATGTCTGCACTACGACGCATTGTCAGGTATATAAAGGCTATTCTTGGGAAAAAGCAAAAACAAACCAAGCTGTGGATGAAACAAGTGGACAAATTCTTTATTCTGAGGGGAAACCGGTATCGGCTTATTATCATAAAAACAGTGGCGGTTATACGCAAAACAGTAAAGATGTCTGGAGTTCGCAGCTCCCTTATCTGGTAGCAGTAAAAGACAGTTACTGTCCTGATTATTCTTGGACGTCAACGATGAGCTTCGAACAAATTCAATCTCGATTGGAAACCTGCGGCTATCAAATCGGATCAGTGCAATCGGTTGCAATTACCGCACGCAACGAGTCCGGTGCTGTTTCAGAATTAACCATTGTAGGGAGTAATGATACAGTAACGTTGAAAAAAGAATCTGTACGTATAGTACTTGGAGGAAGCTCATTAAAGTCTACACAGTTTTCTATCTCTTCAGATTCAATACCAACTTCGTCGACAAATAATACTCTTTCGGTAAGCAATGGCTCTCAGACTACAAATTCAAGTCAGTCCGTCTATGTCATCTCTTCCTCGGGAAGTAAGCAGATACATAATGTAGAGGGATTAGTTGTATCAAACGGCAGTTCTAAGCGTGCAATTTCCAGTACGAATACCTCGGTTGGAGAAATCGTAACTAGCGGTAGTGTAACCTTTGTAGGAAAGGGATACGGGCATGGAATCGGAATGGCACAGGACAGCGCTATTACCATGGCAAACCAAGGAATGCGTTATGATGAAATATTGAAATATTTCTATACAGGTGTAGAAATTTATTAAAACAAAAAGTCAAAATAGAAAGGCAAATATTATATGCAAGTAAGCGATTTTGAATATCATTTACCCGAAGAATTAATTGCTCAGCATCCGGCAGATAAAAGGGATGCCTCTCGACTTTTGGTTGTTCACCGAAAGAATGACACAGTCGAGGATAAACATTTTTATGATGTTATTAACTATTTCAATCCCGGAGATTGTTTGGTCATGAACAATTCAAAGGTTATTCCTGCAAGAATGTTTGGTGTGAAAAAAAACACAGGAGCAAAAATTGAATTTTTGCTCATAAAACGAAAAGCCGGGGACATTTGGGAAACACTAGTCAAGCCAGGAAAAAAGCTGCATCCTGGAGACAGTGTTGTGTTTACAGGAGAATATGGTGGGCAGCTTGAAGCTGAAGTATTAGCGTATGGAGACGATGGCACTCGAATGGTACAATTTCATTATGACGGTGATTTTTTAACACTTCTAGATGAAATCGGAAACATTCCACTTCCTCCTTATATTGATAGAAAAAGCGAAACAGAGGACAAGGAGCGCTATCAAACGGTTTATTGCGAAGAGGAAGGTTCGGTGGCAGCACCGACAGCGGGTCTTCATTTTACAAAGGAGCTTTTAGAAAAAGTGAAAGAAAAGGGTGTACGCATTGCTTATGTCACACTTCATGTTGGCATTGGTACGTTTCGCCCTGTTAAATGCGATGTGGTAGAAGAGCATCAAATGCATTTTGAGGAATACCACATTGATGAAGATAATGCACAGTTAATTAATGAGACAAAGAAAAACGGAGGCCGAATTATCTCGGTGGGAACGACCTCAACAAGAACACTGGAAAGTGCGACGGATGAGAATGGATTTATAAAAGCAGGTCACGGAAATACGGATATATTTCTTTATCCAGGTTATCAATTTAAAGTTATAGATTGTTTGATTACTA
>JAYFPL010000022.1:0-17275 GCA_034927775.1 Anaerovorax sp.
ATCATTGCTACATAACTAAACATGGAATACTCCGGATCACTATCACCAAGCTTAACATTCCGATACCTTCCTAAACCTAAATAAAATGATAAGTATAACATTACAAAAGTAAATACTTCAAGCATTGGACCAAAAATTGCAACAACTTTATTAAAAACTTTATTAATTCCATTTAAGGTGGTATCCGGAGAACTTAGCATCATAATGACAAATAAAACAAGTAATGCCAAACTAACTATGATTAAAGAAAGGTCATACTTACCTTTACTTTTCATATTTAAATTTTTTTCCATTTAAATCTCCTCATTACTTAACCAAAATTATTTTTTTTAAAAGTGAAATAGCTCAATAAATTTTTTGAAAATTCAGACTATAAGTTGTGTAATTTAAGGGCAAGGTATCTACCTTGTCCTTCATTGCACTGTATTGTTTGTTTATCTAAAATTTCAATTAAAATCCCTTATCAAGCTTCTTCTAAAAAAGCCCAATACTCTGAATTTTATTTTACACTAACATTTTTTTAAAGTATCGTCAATATTTTAACTAATTTCACTATTACAAAAGTTGTAATCAATATTGGAAGATAAATGGTTTCATAAAAAAATATCCCCAGCCACCACAAAATGCGGTAGCTGAGAATATTTTTCGCGCTTGTTATTGAGATTTTATTTTGCCACTCCCAAATCTTTTTCATACTGTTCAATCATTTTAGCAATTTCTTCCTTAGCGCCAGGTACTAATGGAGCAACTTGATGGTTTTCAAGAATCCATTCTGCTTTTTCATACGCTTTTTCTGCTACATTCTTAGAACCAGCTTTTTCCCAAGCACTTCTGCTTTTTCTACTGAAGATTTCTGCATTTGATTGTTCTTTCATATATGCATATGTATGTCTTTCATTTAAGTAAGCACCAGTTGGACCAACCTTATCAATGATATCTAGCGCAAGCGTATCATCATTAACTTCTATTCCGCCTATTATTTTACGAATAGAATTCATTGCTTCGCAATCCATCACTAATTTTGCATAGTCCATTGTCAAGCCAAATTCTAATGCACCTGCACCTTCAATAAAATTTACACCTGCTATAGCAGCTGCCATTGCATTTACAGCAAACTCATAGCCAACTTGAGCATCAGGTATTTTGCTATCAGAAAGTGATGAACCCATATATGTAGGTAGGTTATACTTTTGTGCCATCTTTGAAAGAGCAGAGGTAAGAATACCTTGTTCCGGAGCTCCCACTGCACCTTCAGCAGTCTTAAGGTCCATAAGTGTACTCATACTGCAGTAAATAAATCTTGCACCTTTTTTTACAAGCTGAGCTAAAGTAAAGCATGCAAGCAGTTCTGCGTTATGCTGTACTACAGATCCAGCTAAAGTAACTGGTGATGTGGCACCAGCAAGAACCATAGGAATACATGCAATACCAATGCCTGCTTTCGCACATTCCATAGTTATTTCGCAACATTCTTTTGCCAGCTCAAGAGGACTAGTTGGGCAGACCCAGATGTTTAAAAAAGGTCTAGCTTTTAAGTTATCCATTCCACCTACTGCAACCGCTGCCATATCTATCATTCTCTTACAGTTATCTCTATTAGCTGCTCCTATAAATAGAGCTTTTGAAGTATTCTCCATACAAACTTGAAGATTATGTAACGCTTGCACACTACTTGGATAGTCAGTGCATACAAAAGGCCTGTCAACAACAGCGATTTCATCATAATAATCGCAAATTTTTACTAAATCTCCATTATCAGCTTTTACAGAATCTCGATGCTCTCTTGTCTTTAAATCTATAATTCCAACTGTTTCCCCAAAATTTGTAAATCCTACATTGTTCTTAAATGCAATAAAGTCCTTATCTTTTGTTCTTCCATAAAAAGTCATAGGTCTAGCCGCTGTAGCTAATGCTGCTTCTACCATGTGTGGATATAATTTTACTAAAGCATACTCGTCTTTATATTCCACTTCAGCTCCATTTTCCTCAAATAATTTTGCAGCTTCTAAAGATCCTATTCTTACGCCAGTATCTTTTAAAATTTTAAGTGTAGCAAAATGTATTTTATCTACCTGCTCATCATTAATAGTGTTAGCTCTCAAAACTCCAACTTTAGAAGGTTTTTTAACATATTCCATCTTATTTTTCTTCATTTCCTCACACTACAGTAAAACTGTATTCTCCTTTCAAACTTCTAAAAAAATCAAACAATATCTAAATTTAAATTTACATCATGTTCTTCGGTGTATTTTTCAGCTTTATATTCTTTAAGCCATCTGAACGTCCCCACATACATAAATAATAATATAAATATAAATGGTATAGCAGTAAGTATAGATATCATTTTTATTACGTTAAAGTTTGCTTCAACGAACATGATTGATAATGGCAACAGGGTAAGTATAAAGCACCAAAATACTCTAAGCCATTTATTTGGATCTCCATTTTCATCAAGTTTTAGTGTTGTTGTCTGAGCCAAAGATAGAGAAGCCGTATCTAGTGAAGATGCTACAAAGCCTACAATCATAACCATTACAATAACAGGTATAATTCTATCTCCTCCTGGCAGCATTTCATATAGTTGATATATTGCATCCTGACCTGCGCCTTTATTTACCAGCCCTACTACGTCAACACTACCTTCCATATGTGCATGTATTGCAAAGCTACCATTTACTCCAAATAGTACCCATACACCACAGCTTATCCCGAGTAGCGTAGCCCATGTAAGTTGCCTAATGGTTCTTCCTTTTGAGATTTTTGCAATAAATATGCCCATAAAAGCTGTATAGTTCAAGTAAAATGCAATAAAGTAAATTGTCCACCAATCAGGGAATTTACCACCACCAATTGGGTCTGTAAATAAACTCATACGCATAAAATTAGTAGCCATCCAGCCAAGGCTATTCGTAATATTATCCATTATGAATACCGTTGGACCCATAAAAAACAAATACGCTAATAAAGCCAAGCAAATTATAGTTGAAGTATTACTAACTGTTTGCATACCTTTTTTGGTGCCTATGAAGGAAGTAATTGTGAACACAATAGCTATAACTAAAAGAATTCCAACTTTAACAGCAAATGTAAGTTCAATCCCAGCTGCTTGTGTTAACCCTCCTCCTGCTAATGGAACAGCCAAACCAAGTGTAGAACCTAATCCTCCTACTATTCCTATAATTACTATGAAGTCTATAACTTTTCCAAAAGCCTTTTTTTTCTTTTCCTCAACTCTATCACCAACCATAGCATTGCATACTGTACTAACTTGAAATAAAGGTACTTTTTTTATGTATACTGCAAAAGCAATTGCAATTCCTATAATTACATACAGTGACTGCATCCCTATGCCCCAGTGGAAAAATGCATAAGATAAAGATGTATCTAATGCTAAAAACGAACCAGCTTCCATATCTAACCCTGGACCACTATAGTAACTTGCCCATTCTGTAAAGGACCAATATATTGCTGCCGATGCTAGGGAAGCTAAAGTCATCATGGAAATATAACTAAACAAGGAATACTCAGGATCACCCTCCCCTAATTTTATATTACCATATTTACTGCATCCCAAGTAAACAGCAATACCAAATGTTATAAGTGTAAACCATAACATTAATGGTCCAAATACTTCAATTGCTTTATCGAAAATACTCTGTATACCGTTTAACGTTGCGTCTGGTTCAATAACCATTAAAATTACGAGAACAACTTGTATTCCTACACCTGCAATAATTAAACCTAAATCATAGCTCCGAGTCCTGCCATTTTTGATCTTACTATTTATTTCGTCATTCATTACATATCCTTTCTGCTTTAAAATAAGCATCATATATATTTTTTCGTTACAACTTATTAAATATTTTTAATATTTTTTGTTTAAATGTTAATTACGTAAATAAATAGCGACGATTAATATTAAATGCATTAACTTGCTCTATTTGTTAACAATTCTTGTGCTCTTGCACAACATTCTGAAGCATCTTCTGTATAAGCGGTTGCTCCAATTTTCTCTGCCCATCTTTGCGTAACTGGCGCTCCTCCAATCATTGTTACAATCTGCTCTCTAATGCCTCTTTCTCTTAATTCATTTTCAATATCTTGTTGTACTGTCATAGTTGTTGTAAGAAGAGCACTAGTTCCTATGATATCTGCACCAACTTCAACTGCCTTATCAACAATAACTTTTGCCGGAACTTCTCTTCCAAGGTCATAAACTTCAAATCCACAAGTTTTAAGTAATGAAACACATATACCTTTGCCAATATCATGTACATCGCCTTCAACTGTTGCCATTACAATTTTACCCTTTTGACTAACAGCCTCATCATTTTCAGCCATTTCCTCTTCTACTCTTTCCGTTACGGCTTTCATAACCTCTGTTGCAAATATTAGCTCTGGAAGGAAAATCTCGCCTCTTCCAAACTGTTCACCAAGTTCATTCATACCGGCACTAAAGCCTTCTTTGAGTAATTCTATTGAATTCACTCCAATCTCTTTACCCTTATCTATAGCCTCCATCGCCATATCTTCGTCAGCCTCAACAATGGAATCAAATGCTAACTTCATTAATTTTTCTCTACTCATAGCAACCTCCCTAAAAGAATCATCGAATTGTATTAAATTCTCGAAGAGTTATTTATTTTATTAAGAATGATAAAAACTATTTCATCCCTACTGACCTTTTAAATAACTCTACACTTGGGATTTTTATATCTAATAGCTCTGCAATTTTTATTTTTGCAGCCATTCCTGATGCAGCATGCTTTCTTACCAAAACTGTACCGATGTCTAAAGATTCCCTGATCTCTTTCATCTTTGCCGAGTCTGATAAGTCAAATACTGTACATCCTAATTTTTCTGCTACATATTCTTTTGCCGGACCAATCTTCATGCCTTTCATGACCATACGTGCAACAAGATCTCCTGCTGTTCGTATGCCACCCATACCGGCAGCCATTTCATGCATTGCAGCCATTCCATATGCATCACCGTGGCCTATCTACAATCCGTCGGCTTTACCGATTTCGAGCATAGCCTTTGATACTCTTGTTGTAGCGTCAGTTGGAGAAGTATTTGTTAAAGGTATACCTCCAACACCCATTCCTGCATTTACGAGAACTGGTATCTCAGAGACTCTCGTTGCTTCTTTGACATAGGTAACGGAACGTGCTATATTCCAAGCAAATGATTTACTACTGTTGGTATTAATAACGCAACCATAGCTATGTGCTCCAGCAGCTGCAACAGTTTTCACTTGTCTGGCAGGATACTGTCCAGCTATCTTCTCCCCTTCAAACTTTAGTCGTCCATGCATCCCTAAATGAAACTCATTTGCCATACCCATGGTTATGCTAACATCTGGATATTTCTCAGACAAAACCTTTGCTGCATTTAAAGCTGCATATGCATCAGCGTCTCCACTTGCGCCACAAGTATCAAACTGTAATCCACATGCTCCCGCCTCAGCCATAACAGAACCTATAAATATCATGTCATTTTTACAGTGTTCTGCAGCTTCTTCTTGTGCTGCCATCGCTTCCTTAACTTTACCTTCCGGCAGCAACATTGACCAGTTCTCAACTGGGCCATCTGGTTTAGTATATAAGCCCATATTAGGCATAGCTCCGTAAAAGATAGGCATAATACAGTTCATCTGTGCCTGCTCCATTGCCATTGCTTCTTCCTGCACGATATTTTTTATTGCTTTATAACTATAATCTGTGTTACAAAGTTCCATTGTATCTGAGCAAAGAATTCTCTCATGTATGAGCAGTGTTGTAGATCTGTCTACAGGTATTCCTGATCTTACTGGCAGTTTTAAAGTACCCGCATCAAAGGTAACAACGCCTTCATTTCCTCTTGCAACACTTACATTTTTCTCTGGCATCGTCAATATTTCAACTAAATGATCAATTTCACCATCATCAAGTGGTTGTGACTTGCCTCTTACTACAGCATCTTCCACTCCAGCGATTACGTCATTCCTAATTTCTTCTTTTGTCATCCAAATGCCTTCACCATCGCCCATTCTAGTAAAGTATTTATCACTCATTACTAGTGCTCCTTTCATTGTAAAAAATTAATAGGTTTCGATAACTGCAAATTTATTTTTCTTCGATAAATCTCTGTGCTCTCTCGCAACATTCGGATGCATCTTCTGTATAAGCATCTGCACCAATCTTTTCAGCCCACCTTTGAGTTACAGGTGCTCCACCAATCATGGTCTTATACTTATCTCTGATGCCTCTGGATTTCAACTCATTTTCAAGATCCTGCTGAACAGTCATTGTCGTTGTAAGAAGAGCACTTGTTCCAATGATATCAGCTCCAACTTCTTCTGCCTTGTTAATAATAACGGATGCCGGAACTTCTCTGCCAAGATCGTATACTTCAAATCCACAAGTTTTAAGAAGTGATACACAAATTCCCTTACCGATATCATGTACATCTCCCTCAACGGTAGCCATAACGATCTTTCCCTTTTGCGTAACCGTTTCGCCGCTTACTAACAGTTCTTTTTCGACTCTTTCTGTAACAGCCTTCATAACTTCAGTAGCAAAGATTAATTCAGGTAAGAAGATTTCACCTCTTCCAAACTGATCTCCCAGTTCATTCATACCCTTACTAAATCCTTCCTTCAACATTTCTACTGCAGAAACACCAACTGCAGCTGCTTTGTCCATTGCATCCATAGCCATTTCTTCATCCGCGTCAACAATGGAATCAAAAGCTAACTTCATTAATTCTTCTTTACTCATGATTTACACTCCTTAATTGTTTTTAATATTTTTAAAATAACCTTTGATTGTAGTCATAATTGGCTTTTATCTCCCCTTATCAACTACACCCTTATATACAGCAACTATCATGCCAGCTTTTTAGTAAAAAAAAAAATAACTGTTTAACGCTTGATAATTAAACAATTATTTTTTTATTTTTCTGAAAACATTAAATTTTCAGTATTTTTTTCTTTGAATTTTCTTTAAATATAATGATTCTTTTCATTATTATAATGATTTTTTTCATTATTATTAATTAAAATTTACACCTTCTTTATTTTACATTGTCCATGCTTATGCAAAAGCTTTACAACTGTAGATTGATCAATTTGTAACACTTCTGCCACCTTATATGTAGAATTATATATTTGATATGCTCTCGCAAGCAGCTGTTTTTCAATCTCAGACTTCGCTGCCTTTAACGGCATTAAGTCCATGCACATAACATTTCCTGTCCGAGTAGATAATTCTCCATTATAATAAATCATCCTTTGTAATTCTTCCTTCAAAATTGTGTCACTTTCGGAAAGAACAAATGTCCTCTCTAAAATATGTTCCATTTCCCTTACATTTCCAGGCCAATCATATGCATATAGTATTTCTAAATATTCCTTCTCATATTTTTTTTGGCAGCGATATTTTGAATTAAATTTAGATAGAAAATGCTTAGATAATACTTCTATATCTTCAAGCCTCTCTCTTAAAGGTGGTATATTTATTGGAATTACATTCAATCTATAGTATAAATCTTTTCGAAACTTACCTTCTTTACACATTTTCTTTAAATCTCTATTTGTTGCTGCTACCACTCTAGTATTTACATGTAATGTCTCATTTCCTCCTACTCTAGTATAGGTTCCATCTTGTAATAAATCTAAAAGCTTAACTTGCATAAGTAAAGGTAATTCTCCTATTTCATCCAAAAATAATATTCCGCCCTCTGCCATTTCTACTTTACCTTTTTTTCCAGTTTTTTCAGCACCCGTAAACGCACCGCTTTCATAGCCAAAAAGTTCAGATTCAATAAGATTTTCAGGAATTGTACCACAGTTTATTTTCATTAACGGTCCGTCTTTTCGATTGCTGAATCTATGCAAAGTTCTTACTGCGACTTCTTTACCAACTCCCGTTTCTCCACAAACCAAAACTGCAACATCCAAGGGAGCGATCTTTATCATTTGATTGACCATTTTGATCATTTTTACATCTTTTGTAATAAACCCTTCCGATTCAAGAATATCATTTCTTAAAATTTTAATTTCTTCTTTATTCTTTTCAATGATTTCTTCTTGTACCTCAACCTTATTTACTAATTCATTGATGGACTCAACATCTTTTGATGTGGTTACTATCATAAGAATTTCTTCTTGATGATTATCGAAAATAGGAACGCCGGTAGCAATTAAAGTTCTCCCGTTTTTTAGCTTCTGAAGCATATCTACCTGTTTTCTGGTTTTTATTACCTCCATTGTACAGCTTTTCGAAAAATATCCTTCTTCCTCTAAGGTTTTTACATGCCTTCCTATTATTTTATCCACAGGAAGTCCAATTCGTTGAGAAGAAGCTGGATTAACAAATAGAACACGTCCTTCACCATCTGTTACAAATATTTCTTCTCCCAATGCCTCAGCCATTATTTTATAAAATGTATTATCAAATTTGCGCCTGCTATTATCTACTTTTTTTTCTAAATCTTTTTCTATTTTCATTAATCATCCTACTTTCCTGTAATGAATTTTTTCATCACATGTTTTATCAAAGAATTATTAACTTATTACTTTAGCGCAAATTATTTTCTATTTTTGACCAGCTCCTTTAATTTCATTTTGACTACTTTTCGTTTTATATTTATATATTTAGGATAATTAGTAAGGGGTACTCTCCAGATTCTTTGTCTGTAATTTTCCAAAATTGCTTCATCATTTATCATAAAAATATCAGTACTATTAATCTGGGTGGTTTCTACATCGTGTGTTAAAATATCCTTATAAAAAAATATGCTACTCAGATTATCATCTAGATACTTAAAGAATTTACCATTCAGAATTATATCCATTCCTTTTTTCCCTAAGCACATAGCCTCTAAACTTTGCAGCTTTCCACTCACAATTTTTATTTTATTTTTTTCCATATTCTTCACCATCTCTTCCCGTTTAAAAAAATCAATAACAAGTAATAAAATGGTAAGGACCATAAATCATTAATCCTATTTAATTTTAAATTTTTTTATATTAACGATCAGATAAAGAGCATAGCTTTTAAATATCGTTCCTGAAAATGCTTGCAGGATGCCAATTCAATATGCTTCACATCCTCTGGAATGTTTACTGAAAGACCCTCTTCCTCTTCACTAACAAGTACCATACAAGTGCCCGAACCGGCAGTATTTCCCATTAAGTGTATTTTATTTAATTCTACTGGAGGTATTAATCCTATCGCAATTGCACTTTCCTTATCAATGAAATTTCCAAATGCTCCTGCTATCATAACCTTATCTATATTATCTATCTTTTCGTCTAACTCTTCAAGCATAATTTGAATACCTGCTGAAATAGCTCCCTTTGCAAGCTGTACTTCCCTCACATCCTTCTGCGTGATTACCACATCTTCCTTACCTTCTTTAAACACCAAAACAAATTCTCGATTACCTTCTACATCATTTCTTAGTCGATATCCCAAATCACTTTTGGGCTGTTTTTTTAAATATTCTTCTGCTGATACAAGTCTTCCTTTTTTATTAATTAACTGAATTTTTAACATTTGAGCAACTGCATCAATAAGACCAGATCCACAGATTCCAACAGGCTCACATTCATCAATTGTCTTAAAAAATACATCATCTTCACGAATTTCGATTTTTTCTATTGCACCGGATGCAGCCCTCATTCCATGTTTAATAGATGCCCCCTCAAATGCCGGGCCTGCAGCTGTAGAACAAGTTAGAGTTGTACTATCTTTACTTAAAACAATTTCTCCATTCGTTCCAATATCTATAAACAAAGTCAATTCTTTTTTGTTTAGAAGTCTAGAAGCTATGATGCCAGCGTTGATATCTCCGCCAACATGTCCTGCAATATTAGGAATCAAAAACACCTTAGCAGAGGGATCAATTTTTAGTCTTGCTTCTTCGCCTGTCATAATAACTTCACCTTCATATGCAGGAATGAAAGGTGCTAAAGCAAGTGACATAGGATCAAATCCAGCAAAGATATGAGACATTGTCGTATTTCCACAAACAGTTACTTTTACTATCTGCGTACTGTCTATAGAATGTTTCTTACACAACGCATCCAATATTTGATTTAAACATTCAATTACCAAATTCCGCAACTCTTCAATCTTATCATCCTTCCCGCCACAATATGTAATCCTGGAAATTACATCTGAACCATATGCATTTTGAGGATTGGTTTTTGCTATAGTTCCAACTTGCTCTCCTTTTGTTAAATCCCACAGTACGCCTACTACTGTAGTCGTGCCGATATCAAAAGCAATGCCAAATCCATTATTTCCTTTATTAGGGGAAAAATCTTCTGGAAAAGTTAAAAGCTTTGTCTTTCTTTCATTTGCCCTTTGCATCATATTGGCCCCTTTACATCGACCACAGTTTGCACATACGCCAGTACATCTAAAATTTTTATTCATCTTATTCCTCTTTACACTTCCTATATCTACATATATTTAATTCACTAAATATGTAATATCCCTTTTCCATACTTCTCGATTGCACATGTAATGACACTCATCATCTTAAATCCAATCGCAGAGATCACAACCATTTCCACTCCCTTTACCGCTTCATGCCAGGGACTGATATTTATATTTTTACCAACTGTACTAATTTCCATAGTACCTTTATCTGTATCTGCAAAACCTTTTATCCTAAAAGTGTCAACGACAATTTCATTCAAAAATTGAACTAGACTATCGATTGATATTTTACTGTCACTTTTTATTGTAAATGTAAAAGGTCTGCTCTCATACGTATTACTGCTTTCCCTATTCTTTTCGGCATTGCCGCAATATCGTTTAAAACAGTCCATTAACTCATCTATTTCTACTTTGCAGTATGAAGTAATGAATTTTTCTGCATACGGATTGATATCAGAAATCTTTTGAATGATATGATTTAGAGAGTTTTCATCAATTAAATCTGCTTTGTTTATTATCACTCCACTGCAAAACTCAATCTGCGATTCAATTGCAGGAAGTAAGTCAAATAATTCTATAAAACGTTCTCCATCGATAACACAAATAGAACCTTTATAATCGTATTCATTATGTGTTTTATGTTTTATACCATTTAAAATATCAGATATATTCGACGGATCAGCCAAACCAGATGCTTCTATGAATATGTATTCCAAATCCTTTGTTGACATCTCAATAAGGCTATCTACAAATTTATCTTTTATACATGCACAAAAGATAGAACCATTTGATAGCTCTGCCATGTCGATTCCATCACGCTTAATTAAAGCTGAATCTATGTTTATGCTACCGAATTCATTTACAATGACTCCTACTTTTTTATCTTTAAACGCAGTTAAAACTTCTTTCATTAATGTTGTTTTACCAGCACCTAAAAATCCAGTTAGCAATATTAGATTTATCATTCCAAATAGGCCTCCTTGTATTCTTTTGCAGTAGCAATTTCCAAACCTAATTTTTCTAAAATATGGGAAGCTTCTTTAATCGTCCTCCCACCTTCATCAACATCCATTCGATTCTGAGCTACACCCATTAACCCTGACTTAGGAGGAATGATGGAGGTGATTAAATTAGCTCCTGCATTTATTCTGTCTTCAAGCCCTGCTATTCCATCTATATCCAGTGATGCCGGTATAAGCGCATTTGGATAACAGAGTCTCATAACAGCGATTATCTTTAATTCTTTAAGTCTATCCGGGCTGTCAATATCTTTCATAGGGCTTCCCTCTTGAGGTACAAAACTCATAACCCTGACTTGCATTGCACCGATACGTCCCATTTCTAAAATTGAATCGGCTATGTCTTCTACGCTTTCACCTACACCTGCCAGTATTCCTTCTTCAATAAGCATTCCCTTTTCTTTCGCATAAAGTTTAGCCTGCATTCTTTCTTTATAGCTTTGATGTAATCTAAGTTTCGCAAACAATTCTCTATTATGAGTTTCCTGATAAAGCGCAAACCATTCAATTCCAATATCACATAATTGATCTATTATTTTATTACTTATAACACCCGGAGAAATCATAATAGGCAAATTCGTTTTTTCTTTAATTTGTGACGCAATAGATAATACTGTCTTAAAATCTTCATTATGATAAGCGATATCCTCACCCATAGTTAAATCAATTAAATTTACCCCGGAATCTGCTAAAGACTGAGCAATCGCTATAACCTCATTTGGATCTTTTCGGTATCTTTCAATCATATTTGACTTTCTATAATAACAAAAAGCACAATCATTTCTACAATAGGTAGAAAAATATACAAAACCATAGGCAAAAATCTTTTTTCCAAAATGATTGCTTCTTACTTCTTGTGCAGATTTAAACAGTAAAGCTAGTTCTTCAACCTTCTTAATATTTAACAGTTTAATAATTTCTTCCTTATCCAGTAACAGTCCAGCCTTAGCCTTTGCAATTAATTCTATGATGCTCCTATTATTCATTTCGTCACACTCCTTGCCTATTTACTTAAAAACATTAATAACATTATTTCAATTTCATTAGCGTTTTTATCTATCATCCGTTCAATAATAATTAATTATGGAAGGAATTTATAATTTCCCCTCCATAATTAATTCATATTGTTTTTACTGCTTACTTTTTTGAATATTCTCTGACCGTATTAACAAGTTCTTCCCTACTAGGTATGATTGAAATCCATTTAAGATCTCCGTTAATACACATAGAAGGTAAGTTCTTAATTCCCATCTTTCTTGTTCTTGCAATATCTTCTTTAATAAAGTATTTATAAATACGATATTCAGCAATATCTTTAATTTCATCATATGCATCGAGAACACTATTCTGCATATAGGTACACGCCGCACACTGATCCGGGTCGAGTAAAAACAACTCTATAATTACTTTTTCTGAATTTGCATAATCTGGAATTTCCACATCAATATCATCAACAACCGCTTCGTAATTCTTAATTAATTCTCTTGAGCTTTCTGGATTTTTTACCGCTTGCGCACAAGCAATTGTATTTTCTATTGGTGTTGCATATGGCATATCGCAACCAGGACTGACAATAAGATTGTTATGGTCTACGCTGTCAAGAATTTCAATAACACTCTTAATGTTATCCTCTTGCGTACCATGTAACATCGTAGTTGTAAGCGGAATATTTCCACCTATGGTAATATTATACTGATCCGTTATCACCTTGGCGACTGCAAGATCAACGTTCTCATCAACAGAAACGCCGTCTGGCCCCATTTTACACATTGACTCAATTTGCTTTGTTGCATTGCCGCACACAAAGAAGCTGGAAAATGCATTTCTACTTCTTATGTAATCGAATACACCTGTAAAAGAATCAGCTAACAGCTTTTCTATATGTTTTGGTGAAACCTGACTGACAAGAGGATCCACTACAGCAATTACATCCATGCCTGCATCAATATATAGCTCTGACATTTTGCAAGCAACCATACCGCAAAATGACATTAAATCCTTTACATATTTTGTATCTTTTATCATATCCATAAAGATGTCACTTCCCCTTAAGTGAGAAGCTAATGTAAAAGGCCCACAAATCAATCCGTAAAGAGCAACATCATCACCAATTGCAGCCTTCGTCTTTCTCATAGCATCTAAAATCATAGGGATTCTGCCTGATTCAGCTGTAGGCATCTTACAGGAACATGGAATTGTTTTTTCACCTGCAAGGGGATGACTCTTAACGGATGGAGGATTATCTTTCGCCCATAACAAATCACATCCTAATATCTCTGCTTCAATTTGAAGATCAAAAACAATAGGAAGTCCATCCGGCATATACAATTTGTTTACTTCCTTAAGGGATTCAACAATTTTATCAGCATCCTTTAACATTTCTTCTGCTGTAAAACCTTTTAGCTGGCCTGCATGAACACCAGCAAATGGTACCCAAGGAACTTCACTCATTTCTTCATGACGTAATGCTTTAAAAATTAACTCTTTACTCATAATTCCCTCCTGTGTAATTTTTTTGTTTTAATAAAGTTACGATTGTTTTTAAAAAAGGAGAGTCCCAATCTGAAAACTGACTCCCCTTTTTTACTTAATCATTTAGGTATCCTCCAATTGTTAATCACGAATAACCAAAGTCGATTTAACGCTAGCAACAGGTTTGATACCAAGGGGGTATAAAGCTATGCGGAGAAAAAATCAGCTATAAATACCTCCATTACACAAACAAGCTTTCCGTATTTGACTTTAAATAGTATCATACTCCGATTATTTCTTTCTTAGTAGGCAGGAGAAATTCGAAAGAAAATATAATCCAAAACTATATTCGAAAAGTTATCATGATTTGATGGATTTTACCATATAAGAAACGTTCCAACTAATCAAGAATCCATTATCTCCTAGTCTGGAACGGATCTTAAAAAGTTCTTAGCGGGCGGCTTCAGTGCCGCCCATTTTATTCTATTTTATTTAATACCTGCAATGTCTTTGACGAGACCCTTCTTTGCTTCGATATTTCCCTGTCTTGCAATCATAATTCTCTGAGCTTGTGGTGATCCTGCACCATGCATAGATTCCGTACGATAACCAACCGCAGAAGAACCAAGACAAATGTTTTCTAAGAAGCGAAGTACTCTCATTCTATCTTCGGTTGATACATCTGCTTTTCCTGCAAAGTATTTATTGCAGATTTCACCGATTGTTTCTCCTTCTTTACCAACGACCACATCCGATTTAAAATCTTTTTCTGATGGCATTGTTACCATTAATCCACCTGCAATATCCTCAGCTAATCTTACAATTTCATATGGAAAACGCGTTACATTCTGTTTACATACGTTCGCAAGCAGTAAATCAATTTGATAATTTCCTGCTTTTGTTGGGCATCCTTCACAAGAGCAAGCTATTCCGCAAGCATATAATGTTTCATTTAGATGTGTCATTTCAATGAGCTTATCCTTAATATGAGAAGCTTTCTTTGCACCGTTATATTCAGAAGCAAGGGCTGCGGCTCCAATTACAACATCACCAACGCCAACCTTACAGCCGCCGTAGCTTTGTCTGTGGTATCCTGCAAATCGCTCTACCATCATTCCTGCAAACTCATACTCTTCACAAAGGAAGATTCGATCATTCGGAATAAACACATTATCAAACACAACCAATGCTTCTTGACCACCGAACTTCTGGTTTCCAAGATCAACATCTGCATTCTCTTCCAGCTTTCTTGTATCGCAAGATTGTCTGCCATAAATCATAAAGAGTCCTTCTACATCTGATGGAATTGCAAAGGATACTGCATATGCCTTATCCTCTTCTTTCATAGCCATGGTCGGCATGATTAAGTGTTCATGAGAGTTAATGGATCCGGTCTGATGTGCCTTTGCCCCTTTTACTACAATGCCATCTTCTCTTTTTTCTACAATATGTACAAATACATCCGGATCAGACTGCTGACTCGGAGAGAGGCCTCTATCACCTTTCGGATCAGTCATAGCACCATCTACAACTAAATCATTTTCTTGAATATATGTTAAATACTTTACAAAATTCTCATGATAATGTGTTCCATATTTCTCATCGATTTCAAACGTAGTGGAGAATACTGCATTAAACGCATCCATACCTACACATCTCTGGAAACAAGATGCAGTTTTCTGCCCTAAAAGACGCTGCATCTTAACTTTTTTTCTTAAATCGTCTGTACTCTGATGAAGATGGCCAAATCGATTGATTTTCTTACCGGTAAGATTTGAAGTCGCCGTCATTAAATCTTCATACTGCGGATCATGTGCCAGTTCATAAGTCATCGCTACACAATTGATCGAAGGACGAATCATCGGATGATCCACCCAATTATCAACCTTTTCACCAAACATATAAACTCTTGTGTTTAATTTTCTTAAGCTCTCAATATATTGAGCTCCTGTCATAAGTGCCATAACGTTCCTCCTTAATTTTTTTTAATACTTAGGTTTAATTAATATAAATTCTTGAAAATCTCTCTGATTTCTTCTTTGCTAAGTGGTATATAATTGTTTGCCAAAAGCCTTTGCTGATTTGCAACGGTGCTTTCCGTAAATTCATCAATTTGAGCTTCCACCATTCCATACTCTTTTAAAGGTTTCTTTGCAATTAATTTGTTCAAAAATTCTTCTAATGCACCAAATACATCACCTTGCTCGTCACATCCTAAAACATTTGCAAAAATTTCTTTTGCCTGTACTATTTTCCCATTTGGATTTTTTCTATCGTACATTTTAAAAACTTCAGTAAAGAATTGATAATTTGCTTCTCCATGTGGTACATGGAATGTTCCTCCAATACTGTAGGAAAGAGCATGCACTGCGGCGCATCCTGCATTCCCAAATGCAATCCCGGCATAATTTGCTGCTAAAACAAACGTTTTTAAATCATCCAATCTGGCTTGAGGCCCATTTGCAATAATCTTTTTATATCCTCCCATAATCATCTCAATTGCTTTTAAAGAATACATTTCAGTAAATGGAGATGCCTTTGGAGATAGATAAGATTCAATTGCATGAATCAAAGCATCGATGGAGCTAGTAACGAAAAACTTATATGGAAGTCCCTTCACTGTCTCTGGAATCAATACTGCGCAATCCCCATATGTTTTTTCATCTGCAATACCTTTTTTCGTATGCTTTGACTTAAGCTCAGCAATTGCAACATTTGTAACTTCGCTCCCCGTTCCGCAAGTTGTAGGAACTAAAATCAATTCCTTCTTCTTTACAGGTAATACGTTACCTTCAAATAAATCAATGGAATGCTCCGGAACATCCAATGCTAAAATCTTGCAAATGTCTACAATGGTTCCTCCACCAAATGCAATGATTCGATCAAAGTCAAATTTTTTCATTTCCTTTGTCATAGCATCAATCATTTCATCCGATGGTTCTCCTGTTCCGAATTTTTCTTGAAAGATGAGATTGGTTTCGATGTTCAGTGGTTTCATAAACGGCTCGTAAATGAACTCATTGGTTACAACCAAATCGTTCTTTCCGATTTTGAATTCATCATTGAACTCTTTAAAAGTGTCGAAATAGAACACCTTTGGTACAACTCTTAAAGCCAACATATAATTCCCTCTCTTCCTTTTTAAAAAGTTTTTGCAATGGCATAAAATTTTTCATGAAATCTTTTTTCAAATTCAGCTTTCAATTCATCTCTTACACTTTCATGAGATATGTTAATTAAGCTTTTTGCGCGCTCTCTTAAGGATTTTCCTTTCAACGCTGCAATGCCACATTCTGTAACAACATAATCAATATCATTTCTTGAAGTTGTAACCGCAGCTCCATGGTCTAG
>JAYFPL010000189.1:0-26072 GCA_034927775.1 Anaerovorax sp.
GTAATGCTTGGTTATTATAATAATCCAGAAAAAACGGCTGAGGTTTTAAAGGATGGATGGTTCCATACCGGTGATTTAGGATTTTTAGATAATGATGGATGGCTGTATATTACAGGCCGAAAGAAAAATGTAATTGTTACAAAAACTGGAAAAAATATTTATCCAGAGGAAGTAGAACTATACATTAATCGAAATAAATACATCCAAGAATCTCTTGTTCATGGTGTGGAACGTGAAGAAGATACTTTAGTGAGTGCGCAGATTCGACCGGCATATGATGTTATTTATGAAGAATTCGGAAAAGATTATAAAGAAGATGACATTCAAAGTTTAATTAAAAAAGAAATAAAAAAAGTCAACGAAGGTTTGCCGATTTACAAACGAATTCGTGACTTTACAATTCGAACCGATGAGTTTGTGAAAACAACTACAAAGAAAATTAAACGTTATAAAAATGTATAAGGTTCTAAATATTGGATGGTTTGATTGTCAGCATTTAATTCTACTACGCAGCCCATTGGAATGGAAATGTGAGGGTAGGTATGACCAGCTTGGAAATTAAGCAGAGTTGGTTTCTTAAATGGCTTAATAATATCATTAAAAATCTGATAGAGGGAAAGGCTTTGTTCCTTTTCCTCTTTTTTTGTGCAATTTTGCCAAGTTCCAAGTAAAATTCCTGCACAATCTGAAAATTTACCAGCTAGAGCCAAGCTGGTTAATGCACGGTCAATTTGATAAGGATAAGCATCAACATCTTCAATAAATATAATTTTATCTTTCGTATCAATTTCGTAAGGAGAACCTAAAGTGGCATTCATAACAGAAAGATTTCCACCTGTAATAGGTGCATAGGCGATACCTGGATATAAGGCTGATAACGGTGTTTCTTTTAAAGGAGTGATTTCTTCAAGCGGTTTCGAAGAAAATAAAAGCTTTTTTAAATATTTTAGTGTTAAGTAATCTCCATTGCCCCAGCCATTATTTGGCATAGGTCCATGAAGTGTGACCATATGACAAGATTGGTTTAATACAATGTGCAGGGCAGTAATATCGCTGTATCCTAAAAATACTTTTGGATTTTTACTGATGGATTTTAAGTTTAATCGTGGAAGTATTCTTGTTGAACCATATCCTCCACGCAAACAAAAAATTCCTTGAATTTCGGGATCACAAAAAGCATCGTTTAAATCTTTTGCTCGTTGTTCATCCTCACCTGATAAATAACCATAACGTAACGTACAGGATGGGTATACAATTGGCTCCAAATCAAATAGACGAATTGACTCAATTGCAATCTCCAAACCTTCTCTGGAAGCTGGTGAAGAAGGTGCAAGCAAAGCAATTCGATCTCCGGGTTTTAATGTTTTTGGTCGCTGCAATGGTTGTTTATACATGAATGTTACCTCCTATTTATCGATTCATGTTCTATATAGCATACTATGCGTTGAAATTGCAAAATAGCATGAAAAGAAAAAGGAAGGATTCGTTCTAAAGGGATTCGGAGCAATCATAAAATGGAAGAACAGGAGGTGACCTATGGAAAAGAAAATAGAAAAACAAGTCAAAGAAGCATCTTTATTAGCAGCTGAGTTGTACAAAGAATTGCATCAATGGCCCGAATTAGGGAATCAAGAATATAAAACAGCGAAACGGATTCAAGAGGAACTGGAGAAATTGGAAAT
Source organism: Anaerovorax sp. (assembly GCA_034927775.1). Lineage (GTDB taxonomy): Bacteria > Bacillota > Clostridia > Peptostreptococcales > Anaerovoracaceae > IOR16. The sequence continues at coordinate 1,683 of JAYFPL010000189.1, forward strand.
ACCATACCAAACCATGTTGGATACAGGTGTCGTCGGAATATTAAATGAAGAGAAGTCTCATAAAGGAACTATAGCAATAAGAGCAGATATGGATGCTTTACCAATTTCAGAGCATACGGGTCTTGTTTATGCTTCAAAAAGGCCTGGCTTGATGCATGCATGTGGACATGACGTTCATATGGCAGTACTTCTTGGGACTGCAAGAGTGCTAGCAGGAATAAAAGAAAAAATTAATGGATGTGTAAAATTTATTTTTCAACCTGCGGAAGAAACAACAGGAGGGGCAGCTCGCATGATCGATTTGGGGTGTCTTGAAAGTCCAAATGTTGATTGTATTCTTGGCCTTCATGTAAAACCAGAATTGAAAGCTGGAAAGATAGAAATTCCATATGGGGCGGTTCATGCATCATCCGATTCTTTTAAAATGATTGTCAGTGGAAAGAAAAGCCATGCAGCAGAACCAGATAAAGGCGTGGATGCGATTTTAGCTGCATCAAATATTATCTGCAATCTGCAAGCAATTATAAGTCGGATGGTAAGCCCGCTGGATCGAGCCGTTATATCAGTTGGAAAGGTTGAAGGGGGTACAGCAGCAAATGTGATAGCAGATGAAGTGATAATGGAAGGAACAATACGTACTTTTTCAAAGGAGACACGACAAAAAATCTTTTCTTCTCTTTCAAGATTTGCAATTCAAACTGCAAAATGCTATGGGGCAACTGCCCGAGTCATCTTCTTGCCGGGATATGAAGCTTTAATCAATGAGGATGGCATAGCAAGTAAACTTGAAAAAATAGCAAAAGATGAGATTGGGACGGAAAATGTTTCTACCTTACAGGAAGCTACATTAGGAGTGGATGACTTTGCATCATTCTTAAGAGAAGTACCAGGAACTTTTTTCTTTTTAGGATGTGGTTTCTCAGAAAAAGAAAATCAAGGAATTCATTCAGAGGGGTTTTGTGTGGACGAATCGTGTATTTATACAGGAATCCAAATGGAAACTTCTTTTGTCCTTCAACTTTTGCAATCAAAAAATATACATGAAATCAGGAAAGGAAAGCAATAAAAAAAACCAGTGAGACACTCCTGGTTTTTGCTTATGTGCATTTAACTTATGCACGGGTGGGGACGGGTGAGATTATTCTGCCTTTGCTTTGTTTAAAGCCTTAGTTAATCTAGATACTTTTCTGGAAGCAGCATGCTTATGGATGGTTCCTTTTGCAGCAGCTTGCATAAATTTCTTTTCAGCTAAAGCTAATTTTTCAGCAGCAACATCGAAGCTCTTTTCAGCAATTGCCTTATCAAAATTTTTGATAATGGACTTTAGATGAGACTTTACTCTTCTGTTTGCTGCAGTCTTCTTGCTGATTACGCTGATTCTCTTCTTTGCAGACTTAATGTTTGCCATATTATTTCACCCCACTTTCGTAAAATATCGCAACTTGTAGTATATACGAATAGAAAGGAAAATGCAAGGTAAAAATAACAAAAGAAAGTGAGGTATGCAAAAAAATGATTCGAACAGACTTAGCGATCGAAAATAAGGAAATGTATGATGCAAAAAATAATGGACAACAAATTGAAATTCCCGGAGTTGAGGTTGATACCGAAAACTACGAAGAAGGAATCAATGTGACCAGAATTAAAATTGCAGATGAACATGGAAGCGCTGTCATGCAAAAACCAATGGGAAACTATATTACGGTCGAATTACCGAAAGCCATAAATGGTTCAGAGGAATTAAAAAAAATGGCGGCAAAAGCAGTTGGAATAGAATTAAAGAAGATGATCCCATTTCATTATTATTTAAAGGTACTTGTTATCGGGCTTGGAAATGAAAAGGTAACTCCGGATGCTTTAGGCCCGCATACGGTATCTAAAATTCGTGTAACAAGACATTTGTTTCTCTTATATGACGTAGATGGTGATGAAGAACAGGGTTGTGTCAGTGCCTTATGCCCAGGTGTAATGGCATCGACAGGAATGGAATCCGCTGAATTGATTAAAGGTGCAGCACAAATCTCACAGCCTGAGGTTGTGGTTGCCATTGATGCATTGGCGGCTCGAAATGTAGAACGTATTGGAACAACCATTCAGATCACGGATACCGGCATTTCTCCCGGTGCGGGTACCGGAAACATGCGTAAGAATTTAACAGAGGAAAGCATTGGTAAGAAAGTAATTGCAATCGGCGTTCCTACGGTCATTGATGCAGGAACTTTAATTTTAGATTCTTTATCGGGTTATTTAAAAAATGCTGCAGAAGCAGAACAATATCTGGAAAACACAGGATTGGATATGATTGTAACGACTTCAGATATTGATCAGTCCATTCATGACTTTTCTGAGATAATTGCAGATGCTATAAATATTGCGCTTCATCCTGGCATATACTCTTAAGAGAAAAGAGACTCTAATAAGTTTTAGAGAGGGAAACATCGGGGGAGAAGAGATATATGAGGAGAAGACGATATTCAACTAGAACTGTAAGCAAAGGCAGAATTGTGGTAGTTGCTTTTCTTTGCTTTTTCTTAGCAGCTGCCACAGAACTGTATTTTATGGACAAAGACGTGGAAAAACCAATACCAGTGCGTGAAACTTTCAGTGTTGAGGGCTTGTTTTCTTCTGCCAATCGTGGAGGAGAAAGACGAAATGCTTCAGAGGAAAGCATAAATCATTCTTTAAAAGGTGTTTTACAGCTCTCATTTCCATCACTGACTAAAAACAATGATAATCCTGAAGATTTCATTGCACAAAATGAAACGCCAGATGAAAACATTGATTTAGAAAATGAGGAAGCAATTCAGACAGAGGAACCTGCACCAATTGTAGAAGAGACAGAACCTGTTGCGGTTTTGGATACAGAGAGCAAAAACCCATTAGTTTTAATTTATCATACGCATGCAACGGAATCTTACCAGCCAATGAGTGATGGGAATTTTCATTGCCTTCAGGAAAAAGGAACCGTTCGTGAAGTCGGAAATGAGCTTGCACAGCAATTAAAGAAAAAAGGCATTCCTGTCATTCATGATAAAACATTACATGATTCACCTTCTTACAATCAGTCTTATGCTCGTTCATTAGAGACGGTTCAATCTTATTTAAGAAAGAACCCTTCAATTCAAATTGTGATTGATTTGCATCGGGATGCAGCAATGTACGTTGGGAATGTCGGAAAGACAATGCAGGTGCAGGGAAATTCCATTGCGAAATATAGTTTAGTAATTGGTAAAGGCAATGCAAATTATGAGCAGCTAAAAGGATTTGCAAATCAAATAAATGCAAAAGCAGATAAGATATACCCAGGATTTTCAGGTAGAATTATCGAAAAAGAATATCGATTTAATCAATATGTTTGTGATCGCTACTTACTGCTTGAAGTAGGAAACAATGAAAATACGATTGACCAAGCGAGGTTGACAGGAAAATACTTCGCCGATGTACTGGAAGCTTACATAAAAGAAATGGAGTAGAACGATGCGTACAAAAGAAGAAAAGAAATACAAAGGTCGCTCCTTTGCTCTTGCTATGCTGATTGTAGTAGCAGTTTGTGCTTTAGTACAGGTAGATACAGCATATGAAGATATGATGATGAAGGAAGGAAAGCTTTCTTTACAGGTTCGAAGAATGGATGAGAAACATTTATTGGTTGGATTTTGGGATAGAGAATGGGTTGTCAATACAGAAAATGTTTATCAAACAATTGAACAATTTCAAAATCAAACCAAGGAAGCATTGCAAAGCTTTGCAGAAAAAACACAAGAGTTTTTAGCAGAAAATGGAGTGGATTCTTTAAAAGAAAAGGAAAGTGACGAGGGTCAAATGGAGGAGATTCCAGTGGATTTTCCGACACAAACCTTGTAATTTTAATGCCTATTATGGTATAATTTTAGAGCAAAAGAATCAAATTTGATTCTTTTATAGCTCTAACTTTATTTTTTGGAGGAAATATGGACGCTTATCAGCAGTACATTCGAAATTTTAGTATCATTGCGCATATCGATCATGGTAAATCAACGCTGGCAGATCGCTTATTAGAGCAAACTGGTGTTGTTTCTCATCGTGAGATGAAAGAGCAATATTTAGATAATATGGAACTGGAGCGAGAAAGAGGCATTACAATTAAACTTCAGACCACTCGTTTAGTATACAAGGCTAAGGATGGACATGAATATATCTTTAACTTGATAGACACACCCGGACATGTCGATTTTACTTATGAGGTATCTCGAAGCCTTGCTGCATGTGAAGGTGCGGTACTTGTTGTGGATGCAACGCAGGGAGTTGAAGCACAAACTCTTGCTAATGTATATTTAGCATTGGATGAAAACTTAGAAATCTTACCTGTGATTAACAAAATAGACCTTCCAAGTGCAAGTCCCGATGAAGTCAAAATGGAGATTGAAGATGTCATTGGCATTGAAGCGCAAGATGCGCCTTTAATTTCAGCAAAGGAAGGTTTAAACATTGAGGATGTTTTAGAAGCCATTGTTGCAAAAATTCCTGCTCCAAACGGTGATCCCGATGGAAAACTTAAGGCATTGATTTTTGACTCTTATTATGACAATTATAAGGGAGTTGTTATTTATGCCCGTATTTTTGACGGGAAGGTAAAAAAGGGTGATATCATCCGTTTGATGAATACAAAGAAAAAATATGAGGTCACAGAAGTCGGAGTGTATGCACCGGGGCCGGTTGCAGCAAAAGAATTGAGCGCCGGTACGGTAGGCTATATTTGTGCAAGCATTAAGCAGGTTGCAGATGCACGTGTAGGTGATACCATTACAATGGATCAAGACCCTACGGAAGAACCGATGCCCGGTTATAAAAAAGTACAGCCAATGGTATACTGCGGGATTTATCCTGCAGAGGGTGAAAAGTATGAAAATGTCAGAGATGCTTTAGAAAAACTTCAGGTAAACGATGCGGCATTTTTATTCGAACCAGAGACATCAACGGCATTGGGATTTGGATTCCGATGCGGATTTTTAGGATTGCTTCATATGGAGATTATTGTGGAGAGACTAGAGCGCGAATTTAATTTGGGAATCATCACAACTTCTCCAAGTGTTATTTATAAAGTAATTATGACAAACGGTAATGTGGAAATGATTCAGAATCCTTCCAATTTACCAAACTCTATAGAAATTGATCATATTGAGGAACCGATTGTAAAGGCTGACATCATGATTCCTAAAGATTATGTCGGTGCAATTATGGAGATTTGTCAGGAACGAAGGGGAAAAATGATTCATATGGAGTACATTACAGAAACAAGAGTTGTACTTCATTATGAGATGCCGTTAAATGAAGTAATTTATGATTTCTTTGATGCGTTGAAATCAAAAACAAGGGGCTATGGTTCTTTGGATTATGAGTTTATACGTTATGAGAAATCTAACGTTGTGAAGATGGACATTCTTTTAAACAAAGATCTTGTAGATGCGTTTTCCATGATTGTTCACGAATCAAAGGCATATTCACGAGGTAGATTTGTTTGTGAAAAGTTAAAAGAAATTATTCCGATGCATCAATTTGAGGTACCGATTCAGGCTTCCGTTGGGCAGAAAGTCATTGCAAGAGAAACGGTGCGTGCTTTGCGGAAAGACGTTTTAGCGAAATGTTACGGAGGGGATATTTCAAGAAAGAGAAAACTTCTTGAGAAACAAAAGGAAGGAAAAAAGAGAATGAGACAATTTGGTACGGTAGAAGTGCCTCAGGAAGCCTTTACTGCTGTATTGAAGTATGATGACAATAAGTAGACGGTAATAGTTTTTGGTTAAACAAGCGAAAGGGATGTTTTAAAAGCATCCTTTTTCCATAGGGGGAGGATAAAAATGCATGTAAAAAAACAAAAACTAGGATTATATATCCACATACCATTTTGCTTAAAAAAGTGTAATTATTGTGACTTTCTTTCTTTTAGTGGATGTGATTTTGAAGAACAGACTCGTTATATTAAAGCAGTGGAAGAAGAATTAAAAGCATATAATTTAAAAGAAAGTGATTATCTAGTGGATACCATTTTTATTGGTGGCGGTACACCTTCGCTACTTTCCGAAAGCTTAACAGAAATGCTTTTAGAATCTGTTTATTACTATCTTCTAGTAGATGAGAATGCAGAAATTAGCATAGAATGTAATCCGAAAACTTTAAATGATAATAAATTAAACCTATATCATCAATTAGGAATCAATCGTTTGAGCATAGGATGTCAATCCTTAGATGATTCAATTTTAAAGTTTATGGGGAGAATACATAGCTGCAATGATTTTTTGGAAACATTTCAAAAAGCACGAAGTTTTGACTTTGATAATATAAATGTTGACTTAATTTTCGGTGTGCCCGGGCAGACATCACAAAAATTCCATCAGGATGTAGAAAAAATTTTAACGTTACAGCCGGAACATTTATCCTTTTATAGTTTACAGATTGAAGAAGGAACACCTTTCTATGAAAAATATAAGAAAGGAGAGTTTAATCAGGTTCCGGATGAGGAAGATCGTAAAATGTACCATGGAACAATTGAACAATTAGCTAAAAATGGGTATGTTCACTATGAAATATCAAATGCTGCAAAAAAAGGCTATGAATGCCGTCATAACTTAAAGTATTGGTCTATGGCTGATTATCTGGGCGTAGGATTGGGCGCGCATTCTTATATACAAGGTGTCCGATTTAACAATACCAGAAATATGCAAGATTATTTAAGTGGAAATTATGTAGAAGCATCTCATAAAAATACAAGAAAGGATTCGCTATCGGATTATTTGTTTACCGGGCTTCGTAAAATAGAGGGCATCGATTTATCGGAATTTGAAAAAAAATTTGGTCAGCCGATTGAAAGCCTTTACGGGGACATGATTCATACGTTTCAAGAAAAAGGTCTTTTAGAATTGTCAAAATCTCATCTTCGATTTACTAAAAATGGATTGGATCTTAGCAATGCTGTATTGAGAGAACTGATTTAGGAGGGAAATATGCAAAATAAGATGGGGAAATATATAATGGCTTTGGATCAGGGGACAACCAGCTCTCGTTGCATTCTGTTTAACCGCAAGGGTGAGATGGTTACATCTGCACAAAAAGAGTTTCGTCAATATTATCCAAAGCAAGGTTGGGTTGAGCATGATGCAATGGAAATATGGTCGACGCAAATCGGAGTGGCACAGGAAGCGATGTATAAAATTCAAGCAACCCATGAGGATATAGCGGCCGTCGGTATTACAAACCAAAGAGAGACTACCGTTGTATGGGATAAGAACACGGGGTTGCCAATTCATCCCGCATTGGTTTGGCAGTGCCGAAGAACGGCTGAATATTGTGATTTACTGAAGGAACAAGGGTTAACGGAATTTTTTCATAAAAAAACAGGCCTTTTAATTGATGCATATTTTTCTGCCACAAAATTGAAATGGATTATAGATCACGTTGAAGGTGCACGGGAAAAAGCGGAAAAAGGAGATTTGCTTTTTGGAACCATAGATACCTGGTTGATCTGGAATTTATCGAAGGGGAAGGTGCATGTAACCGATTATTCCAATGCGGCAAGGACGATGCTCTTTAATATTCAAACGCTGGAATGGGATGAAGAGATTCTATCCTACTTTAATATTCCGAAAGGAATGCTTCCGGAGGTGAAGCCATCAAGCTGTGTATATGGATACACAGATTCTACTGTCTTTGGAGGGGGAATTCCGATTTCCGGTGCTGCCGGGGATCAGCAAGCTGCTTTGTTTGGGCAAACGTGTTTTTTGGAAGGTATGGCAAAAAATACGTATGGAACAGGCTGTTTTCTATTGATGAATACTGGGAAACGACCAGTTTATTCAAAAAATGGATTATTAACTACCATTGCCTGGGGAATGGACGGAAAAGTAGAATATGCATTGGAAGGTTCCATTTTTATAGCAGGAGCTGCAATCCAATGGCTTAGAGATGAATGTAAGCTTTTAGAATCCTCAGCAGAATCAGAGGAAATGGCTAGAAAAGCAGAAAATACTAATGGAGTGTATCTTGTACCTGCTTTTGTTGGACTAGGTGCGCCTTATTGGAACCCGTATGCAAGAGGTATGCTGGTAGGTTTAACCAGAGGAGCAAATCGAGAGCACATTGTACGCGCAACGCTTGAGTCAATCGCCTATCAAACTCAAGAGGTATTGCAGTTGATGGTTGAGGATTCCGGTGTAAATTTAAAGACCTTAAAGGTAGACGGTGGAGCTTGTGCAAATAATTTTTTAATGCAGTTTCAAGCAGATATCACGAATTGTCCGGTGGAACGGCCGACTTGTATTGAAACCACAGCATTAGGGGCGGCTTACTTGGCTGGCTTGGCTGTTGGATATTGGAAGGACAAAGAAGAAATTAAGGATAATTGGAAGCGAGAAAGACGTTTTGAAGCCTCTATGACAAACGAGATGAGGGTTCAGCTTTTAAAAGGTTGGAAACGTGCTGTTTCCGCTGCTTTGGCTTGGGCGGAGGACGAATAGGTATTTTAATCGAATCATTTTGAACGATTAGGAAGGAGATTTAAAATGAAGCAGTATTTAGAATTACTAAAAACAACCCCTTTATTCTTTGGAATCAGGGAGACAAAAGATTTGGAGTGGGTCTTAAAATGTGTAGATGGAAATGTAAAGACATATCGTGCAGGTGAGACTATCATCGAAGAAGGTGAAGATTTGTATTTTGTAGGCATGGTCGTTTCGGGTATTGCACAGAGTATGAATGGTGAAAAGAATACATTGACGGATGTAGGAGAATTGTTCGATTTTTGTTTTGAAGAGGGAAAATCCATTCAGGCAGAGGCTAAAATTACTGCCAAAACAGATTGTGCCATTCTTTGGATGCGTTGGATTCGATTAAAAAAAATATGTAATTTTGAATGCGAATTCCATAAAAAATTGATTGAAAATCTGGAAAAATTAATGAAATGCAATAACAAATAAAAGATTAAAATATTATTATATAGGATTTGAGATTTTAAATGCAATAATCAATAAAGGGGAGAAATCATTTCTATGGATTCGAACAAAGAAAAAATAAGGTTCGAGCAAAAAGCATTAAGAGTTTCGATGTGGGGAGCGATTCTCTTTGTTATTTTAGAATTCTTTATGGCGTTAATTACACATTCACAAGCCGTATTAATGGATTCTGCCTATGATGCGGCAGAACTGGTAACCATTGTGATTTCTTTAAGGCTGGTACCGTTATTATATAAACCAATGACTGAAAAAAGACCTTTCGGTTATGCGCAGGTCGAAACGTGGTTTCTTGTGATTAAAGGATTTATGCTTGTTGCCATTACCGTTGGACTTGTAGTTAATAACATACAAATAATGCTACAAGGAGGACGTGATGTTGATTTTACCTTAGTTGCTTATTTTGAATTGTTTGCCGCTGTATTAGGAATTCTGATTGTAATTTGGCTAAGACGAATGAATCACGGTTTGGAATCCCCGATGGTATTAGTAGAAATCAACGGATGGTGGATTGATACAATTGCAAGTATTGGTATGGCGTGCGCTTTTTTCCTCCCAGCAATTTTTCATTGGAAAGCAATACAAACAATGACTCCGTACTTGGATCAAATTGTAGCAATTGTTTTAACCTTTTTTATTTTGCCAACTCCGATTCGTTTGGTGGTAACTGGGATGAACGATTTATTTTTGATGGCTCCTGAACAAGAGGTGGTCGATCAAATTAAAAAAATTTCGGATGATATTTTACAAAAACACTCATTCGGAGAACAGATATCGCTTGTAACTTATGATATTATGCGAATGGGGAGGCGATTTTGGATATCTATTTATGTAACACCAAAAAAAGATACCATAAGTATTTCTAAATGGTCGTCGATTCAATTGGAAATTGAGCTTGCATTGATGAACGAATTTAATGATGTATATGTTGAACTATTACCCGAAATTGAATAAGTAAAGGAGTATGCCATGCGAATTATTAAAGCAAAAGATTATGTAGATATGAGCCGTAAAGCAGCCAACGTTATTTCTGCTCAAGTGATTTTAAAAAACAATGCGGTCTTGGGTTTGGCAACCGGCTCCACTGTATTAGGTACATATGATCAGTTGGTAGAATGGTACCAAAAAGGAGACATTGATTTTTCTTGCACGAGAACAGTAAATTTGGACGAGTATATTGGATTATCCGAGAAGAATGAACAAAGCTACCGTCATTATATGGAAGTTAATTTTTTTCATAAAATTAATATATTATCAAGCAATACACATTTGCCGAATGGAATGGCAAAAAATTTGGACGAAGAGTGCAAACGTTATGATAGTCTGATTGAGTCATTAGGGGGCATTGATTTGCAGCTTTTAGGACTTGGACATAATGGACACATTGGTTTTAATGAACCAAATGAAGCATTCGAAAAATTAACCCATTGTGTAGAATTAAAGGAAAGTACGATAAACGCCAATACCCGTTTTTTTGAAGACGAGACCTCCGTACCAAGAAGAACTCTTACAATGGGAATAAAAAGCATCATGCAGGCAAAGCGTATTTTGCTATGTGTAAGCGGAGGGAAAAAAGCTGCCGTTTTACATCAAGTTCTTACGGGGCCTGTGACACCGGCCGTGCCCGGTTCGATTTTACAAATGCATCCGAATTTAACCGTGGTTGCAGATGAAGAAGCATTGAACTGGTATCGAGGCTGAGAAAGCAGGAGGGAAATAGAAATTGAAAATTATTAATGGGGTTGTATACAAAGAAGACTTTTGCTTTCATAAAGAAGAGGTGCATGTAGAAAACGGATTCTTTACTGAAAATACAAAGGATGACATTATTTTAGATGTCAATGGCTGTTACGTTTTGCCGGGGTTTATTGATATCCATTTACATGGAAATTCCGGATATGATTTTTCAAAAGGTGAGAAAGAAGGACTTGATCACATTGCGGATTATTTAGCAGTACATGGAATTACTTCCTTTGCGATCGCTTCTATGACACAACCTTATGCGACGTTGAAAACAGCTTATGAAAATGCAGCGCAATTTAAAAATAATGCAAGAAAGGATACAGCTCAGCTTTTGGGAATCAATATGGAAGGTCCTTTTTTTTCCTCGGAGAAAAAAGGGGCACAATCTGAAAAGGATTTACAGCTTCCCGATATTGAGATGGTGAAGAGTTTAAATGAAGCGGCAAATGGGTTAATTCGAATTGTTTGCGTTGCACCGGAGCTTCCTAAAGCAATGCATTTTATTCAAGCAGTTAGCCAATTCTGTACCGTGTCGGTGGCCCATACAGCGGCAAATTATAATGTTGCAAAAGAAGCGTTTGAAAAAGGTGCAACACAAGTAACGCATCTCTATAATGGAATGCTTCCGTTGTTACATCGGCAGCCCGGAGTTATAGGAGCAGCGATTGAAAATTCGAACGTAAAGGCGGAATTGATTTGTGATGGCATTCACGTTCATGAAAGTGCAGTCCGTGCAGCTTTTCGAATGTTTGGTGCAGAGCGGATCGTATTAATCAGTGACAGCTTGTGCGTTTGCGGAGGTGAAAATAAGCAGTATGAATTTGGAGGACACTTTATTTCTGTAAAGAACGGAGTTGCCGTTTTGGAAGATGGAATTACCTTTGCAGGATCAACAACGGATTTGTTTTCTTGTGTAAAGAAGGCAATTGCATTTGGGATACAACCGGAAGATGCCATTCGTGCAGCTACCTGGAATCCAGCGGAAGCAGTTGGAGCAATAAAAACGGTAGGAAGTATCAAAAATGGAAAGAATGCAGATTTTTTAATTTGTAATAAGGACTTTTCATTAAAGGCTACTTACATAGGTGGAAATCTTGTAAAAAAATGGTGATTATGGTACAATGTCGTTGTTTTTAATGGGATAAAGACAAGGAGGAAATGAACATGAAGCGTATTATTGGTGTGAACTCGAACTGCTATCATGGTTATTCGATTGAGGAAGCCATTGAAGGAATTCAAAAAGCTGGATTTCATTATATTGAATTAACGGCTACAAAAGGATGGACGGAGCATGTATTTCCGAATATGAGCTTTGAATATTTGAATACCGTTAAGGATAAGCTGCAAAACGCGGGATTAATTCCTTTTGCTATGAGTGGTCATTGCAATTTGATGGATAAAAACCGAATTGGAGATTTTATTTCTAATATTCGTTTGGCAGCTTTTTTTGGATGTGATTATATCGTATCCTCCATTGGTGAAGCGCATTTAGAGGATAAGTCGGTAATCGGAAATGAGGCGGTTGCAAAACAGATTAAGGAGTTGATTCCTTATTTAAGAGAATATAGCTTGAAGCTGGTTTTAGAGGTGCATGGAGATCATGGAACCGGAATGATATTAAAAGAAATTGTCGATCAGGTGGATTCTGAATTTGTGGGAATCAATTATGATACTGCTAATGCTATTTTTTATGGTGATGTTGATATGGAAAAGGATCTTGCTGGATGTATGGATCAGATTGCATTTATGCATTTAAAGGATAAGGCAGGAGAAAAAAAAGAATGGGATTTTCCGGCGCTCGGAAAAGGATATGTAGATTTTCCTATGGTATTTAAGCAATTAGAAAAGGCAGAGAATGATTGTCCATTTAGTATAGAAATTGAATTTACCGCAGAAGGACCAAAGAATTTGGACGAAATCAATCAAGCGGTAAAAGACTCTTATGAGTATTTAACAGCGCTTGGATTTGAACTGTAAGGAGAGATTGCAATGAAAAAAATGAGAGTGGGTATTATCGGCATTGGATTCATCGGAGTGGCTCACATTGAGGCCTTGCGAAGATTGGGATATGTAGATGTCGTTGCAATTGCAACGACATCACACGCACAGGAAAAAGCGGATCGTTTGTATGTACCGAAAGGGTACGAGAATTATAAAGAAATGATTGACAACGAAAAATTGGATTGTGTACATATTTGTACGCCAAACAGTATGCATTATGAAATGGCAATGTATGCAATGGAAAAAGGCGTACATATCATCTGTGAAAAACCAATGACAGTTACTTTGCAGCAAGCAAAAGAATTGAGAGATTATGCAAAAGAAAAAGGTTTAATTGGTGCTGTTAACTTTACATTGCGTATGTATCCGCAGGTAGTTCAGATGCGTGAGATGGTAAAAAACGGGGAAGTAGGAAGTATCTTTTCTGTTCATGGTGTATATCTTCAGGATTGGCTATTTTTTGATACAGACTGGAGCTGGCGCTTAGAGCCGGAATTGTCCGGAGATACAAGAGCTATGTCAGACATCGGATCCCATTGGATTGATATGGTAGAAACTATTATTGGGCAAAAAGCGACCGAAGTTTTTGCAGATTTTGAGACGTTCCATAAAATAAGAAAAAAACCTCTGAAGGAAGTGGAAACGTATTCCGGTATGGCACTTCGTCCGGAAGATTATGAAGAGAGAGAAATTAACACAGAGGATTACTGTTCATTGCTCTTTCACTTTGATGGGGGTGCAAAAGCGGCTGTTACCATTAGTCAGGTTTATGCAGGTCGAAAAAATCAACAGATAATATCCATTTCGGGAAGTAAGTGTTCCTTGCATTGGGACAGTGAAGATTCCAATGAACTATGGATTGGAAGAAGAGATTCTTTTAATCAAAAGGCAGCAAAGGATCCATCCATTCTTTCAGAGGAAACAAAAAAGGTCATTAGTTATCCGGGCGGCCATGTTGAAGGGTATCCGGATACCTTTAAACAAAATTTCCATAAGGTTTATACTGCAATTCATGAAGGGAAAAATGTTCAGGGGGATTTTGCAACCTTTGAGGATGGATATCGTGAAATGTTGATCAATGAAAAAGTGTTTGAAAGTGCAAAAACTCGTCAGTGGGTGAGCGTGCAAGAGTAGGAGGCAGGAGTATGATGAAATTGGGCTTGGTATCCGCTATTTTACCGGATTATTCTTTTGAACAGGTGATTGATTATGCGAATGAGGTTGGATTTGAATGTGTGGAGATGTGCTGCTGGCCGGTTGGGAAAGCAGTTCGTCGTTATGCAGGAGTGACACATATAGATATTAATAATATTGATCGCAAAAAGATGGATTACTATCTGGATTATGCAAAGAACAAAGGAGTGAGCATCTCTTCTCTTGCATATTATCCGAATGCTTTAGATCCTGATCTGGAAGCGGCAAAGGTTGCACAGAGCCATATCAAACGGTTGATTGAGGTTTCAGCCGAAATGGGAATTAATATGATTACCACATTTATCGGTAAAAATAAAAATCTGACCGTTGATCAAAACTTAGAGTTATGTCGTGAAGTATGGACACCAATTCTACGTTTGGCAGAAGAAAAGAATGTAAAGGTTGCGATTGAAAATTGTCCAATGTTTTTCACTGAAGATGAATGGCCGGGTGGAAATAATTTAGCATCGACTCCTTATGTATGGAGAGAACTCTTTAAGTTAAGCGAAAACATCGGTTTGAATTACGACCCATCCCATCCATATTTATTAGGGATGAACATATGCAAACCGATATATGAATTTAAAGATCGAATTTTCCATATTCATTTTAAAGATCTTAAGATTCATCAGGATAAGCTGGATGAATACGGAAGATTATCCTATCCGTCCCTTTGGCATTCACCAAAATTACCGGGGCTTGGAGGTGTTGACTTTTCGGCTTTTGTCAGTGCATTAAATGAGATAGGATATAAAGGATATGCATGCATTGAAATTGAAGATCGAGCATTTGAGGGCAGTATTAAGGAAGTGCGTTATGGCATAGAGCAGAGCTATCGCTATATGCATCAGTATTTGGGGGCATAATTATGGTTAAAATTGGAATTGTCGGTGCTGGAGGAATGGGTACGGTTCATCACAGCAATTACGCATATATCGATGGTTGTTGTGTAACAGCTGTAGTTGGAAAATCAAAGCAAGATAAGGAAAGAGCTGAAGAATGGGGACTGCCTTTGTATGATGATATTTCTTCTATGCTGGATCAGGAAGATATTGACTTAGTCGATATTTGTACTCCTACTTTTTTACATAAGCAGCATGTTATGGAGAGCTTAAACTATGGGAAGCATACAATTACGGAAAAGCCAATTGCTTTATGCCGTAAGGATGCAGAGGAAATGTTTACTTTAGCAAGAGAAAAAGGTGTATTTCTCTTTGTTGGGCAAGTACTTCAGTTTACAAAAGAAGTACAAGTGCTTCGTGAACTTGTAAGAAGCAATCGATACGGTAAGGTGCTGGATGCCTATTTTGAACGATTGTCTGCTTGTCCTCGCTGGGCACAGGGTGGTTGGCTCTTTGACAAAGAAAAAAGCGGACATTTGCCTTTTGATTTACACATTCATGATTTGGATGTTATTGTCAGCTTGTTTGGAAAGCCTGACAGTTATAAAGTAACCAGCTGCAGCAGAGATGGATTGGAGTATCAAGAACAATATCGTTTTTTATATAAGTTTGGAACATTGAATGTAGCAGCAGAGGCAGCTTGGTTTAATGCAGAAATTCCATTTACTGCAAGATGGCGTGTCTATTTTGAAGAGGCAGTCGTCATAAACGATGGGACACAGGTAATTGCTTACCAGTTCGATAAAGATCCATATATCTTCGATACGGAAGATAAAATAAAAATTCCAACTGGAATCAATGTACCGCCAACTGGAATTTATTTATCGGAGCTATCCCATTTTGTTGAATGTATAGAAAAGGGTAAATCCTCGGATTGCATTACGGAGGAACAGTTATTGACAGTCGTTGAGATATTAGAAGAAATAACGAACGGGAAAGATATGTAAGAAGGGAGAAAAGGGAATGCTGCAAGTAGGTTTTGACATCGGCGGTACCAATATTAAGGTTGGCGTTGTCAATGAAGAGATGAAAATTGTTGCAAGCCGCAGACAACCTTTTCCAACCGGAGAAAAATATGAAAAGGTAGCGGATATTATGGAAGAACTTGTCCGGGAGATGGCAGAAGAATTGGATGTTTCGGTGTCGGAATTTCAGTCTATAGGCATTGCAATTCCTGGGAGTCTGGATCCGGAATGCAAAATAATATTAGATGCTTACAATCTCCATTTTCATAATGTTCCTATGAAGCAAGCCATGGAAGAACGTTTCCCCGGGATACCAGTGTTTTTAGGAAATGATGCTAATGTGGCTGCTTTGGCAGAATTGCATTGTGGTGCGTTTGTTGGATCCAAAACAGCGGTATTGATGACGCTTGGTACCGGTGTTGGCGGCGGATTGATTTTAGATGGAAAAATGTTTAATGGAGGAACGGGGCATGGTGTTGAATTGGGTCATATGGTTCTACAAGAAGGGGGCGAACGTTGCTCCTGTGGGAACCGTGGCTGTGTAGAATCCTATTGCGCTGCAACATGGTTGGTTCGACAGGGAAGAAAAGCAGTCATTGAGCATCCGCTTAGTATGATTCATAAGCGTGCAAGTGGAGATATGAAACGAGTGACTGCAAAGTTAGTCGTTGATTGTGCTAAGGCGGGAGATTATATTGCCAAGGACATATTCCATTTGTATTTGGATTATTTAAGTTCGGCCATTGTATCCATTTGTGTTTTACTGGGCCCTGAAGTGATTGCCCTAGGCGGCGGCGTAAGCCTTGCAGGTGATTTTTTATATCGACCTTTACGAAAGATGGTGAATGAAAAATCCTTTTTTAAAGGAAAAAATCAAGTGGTTCCTGCAAAACTGGGAAATGATGCCGGGATTTTGGGGGCAGCCATGCTAAAATGGAATGCAGAGCAATCGAGATAACAGAATTTTCCTCAAATGGGTTAAAAGCATTGAATATGGAAAAGACATTGTGATATAATTAGCTTGACTTTGATGGAAAATCAAGGTAAATCTAGCTGATTAAGAGGAGGAGACAAGATGAAGAAGTTATTGAGTGTCGTTTTGGTGATTGTACTGGTATGCGGTACAATGTTAGTAGGTTGTGGAAACGACGCGAACAATGGAGATTCTGGTGCAGCTGATATGCATAAGATTGGTATTTTAGCACCGGCGGTTACCCATGGATGGGTTGCTGCAGTGGCTTACAATGCAGAACAACGCTGCAAAGAGTTAAGCGATCAGGTGGAATACAAGTTATACACCAGTAACAATGCAGAAGAAATGACAACTCAGCTTGACGATTTGATGACTTGGGGTGCAGAAGCAATTGTAGCATTTCCGCAATGGGAAGGTATGGAAGTTCCAATTCAAAATGCCATTGACAGTGGTGTTACCGTTGTGAACTTTGATATCGAAATTGCTGCAGACGGTGTATACCGTGTATCCGGAGATAACAAGGATATGGGCGTTCAGGGTGCTAATTACATCGTTGATAAAATTGGTAAAGAAGGTACGGTTGCAGTTCTAAATGTTCCTTCTGCAGGTTCTGTTTCTCAGCTTCGTGAAGAAGGCTTTGTAGAAACTTTAGCTCAAATTGCTCCTGACATGAAGACGGTTACATATGCAACGAAGTTCACTCGTGAAGATGGATTAAAGGACTTTGCTGATATTTTAACTGCTAATAAGCAGATTGATGCTGTTTACTCTATGGATGATGAAACTTCCATTGGTGTATTACAGGCAATCAAAGAAGCCGGACGTACCGATATTAAGGTTGTTACCGGTGGTGGCGGATGTCAGGAATATTTCAAAATGATGCCGGAAAATGAAGATATTTGGATTGAATCTGCACTTTACAGCCCTGCTATGGTTCGAGATGCAGTTGATATGGCATTGGATGTATTGAATGGCAAAGAAGTAGATGCAGTTAAGATTATTCCTACAACAATTGTTGATAGAGATAACTATACAGAATTTTTGGATGAAAACTCTCCATATTAATAAATTTGGAGAATACCAAGTAAATTTCATAATAAGGCTATGGCCAATTTCGCCATAGCCTTTTACTTAAAGGATGTGACTTCATGAAGCTAGAAATGCGCAACATAGTTAAGGCTTTCGGTACCAATTTGGTTCTTAAAAATGTAGATTTCTCATTGCAAGGCGGTGAGATATGTGCACTTTTAGGAGAAAATGGTGCAGGGAAATCGACGCTCATGAATATTTTAGGCGGCGTTCTCCCAACTGATTCCGGTGATATTCTTATTTATGAGGAAAAAGTACATTTTTTGAAACCTGCTGATTCGATTCATGCAGGAATTGGATTTATTCATCAAGAATTAAATTTAGTAAATGATTTAATGATTTATGAAAATATGTTTATTGGGCGTGAGTTAAAAACCAAAAGAGGTTTTCTGGATATTGAGCAAATGTGCAAAAAGACGCAGGAAGTATTTAAGCGAATGGACATTGATTTAAATCCAAAAACAATGGTAAGAGATTTGGATGCTTCTTACAAACAAATTGTAGAAATTGCACGAGCACTTATGATGAACGCTTCAATCATTATTATGGACGAACCAACTACATCCTTAACCGATCCGGAAATTGATCGTGTTTTTGATATGATGAGGAATTTACAAAAACAGAATGTTGGAATCGTATTTATTTCTCATAAATTAAAGGAAGTTATGCAGGTTTGTACTAGATATACGGTATTGCGAGATGGTAACATGGTAGCTTTGGGAGATGTAAAAGATGTTACTATAGATGAATTGGCTAAGTATATGGTAGGCCATGATGTACGTACAGAAGCATTGCAGCATGATCGAAGTACCGGAAACGTTGTTTTGCGAGTAGAATCTTTAGCAAGCGATGCACGGTTTCGGGATATTTCTTTTTCCGTAAAGCAAGGAGAGGTACTTGGAATTACTGGACTCCTTGGGGATGGGAGAAGTGAACTGTTCCATACGATATTTGGTTTTTCAAATAAAAAATACACCGGAAATATTTTCATTGAAGAAAAGCCGGTTAAGATTATAAGTACGATGCAGGCTTTAAAGTTAGGTATCGGTTATGTACCGAGGAATCGTAAAGAAAATGGTATTATAAAAGATATGAATATATTAGAAAATGGTTCCATTGTCACTTGGCCGAAATTATTAAAGCTTGGATTAATTAATCGTACCAGACAAAATGAAGAATTCTATGCCCAAGTAGATAGGCTTAAAATAAAAATGGGTAAGGCTGCAGATTTAATTGGAAGTCTTTCCGGAGGCAATCAACAAAAAATAGTATTAGCAAAATGGTTGAGTGCGAACCCAAAAGTATTAATTTTAGATAATCCAACACAAGGTGTTGATGTTGGTGCCAAGGAAGAAATTTATGATATTATTCTAAAGTTAGCTGATTTGGGTGTTGCAATCGTTGTTCTTTCCAGTGAAGCGCATGAAATCATTCGTACGTGTGACAGAACCTTAGTTATGTATCATGGACAGATAATGGGTGAACTAGTGGGTCAGCAAATGAATGAACAAGATATTATGCGTTTGGCAACAGGGGGAAGTTTGAATGAAACAGGAGGCAAAGACGATGAACAACGCAACGAAGAATGATAAAAAAAGCGTATTGCTGCAAATGAAGCATCTTTGGTTGACGCAACCGATATTCAGTACTGGAATTGCACTTTTAATAATGGTATTATTACAAACCTTAGCCTTGGGTTTTGATTATCCTTCCTTTGGAGCCTGGTTTATGGCTTGGTTTCAAAATTGGTTGAATATCCTTCGAAACAATGCCGGTATTGGCATTATTGCTTTGGGAATGACTTTTGTTATTATTTCTGGAGGAATCGATTTGGCTGTAGGCTCCACGCTTGTTGGTATTGGAGCTGTCATGATGGTAATGATAGATTCTGGTCCAAGAGGAATTTTATTAAACATGGGAATAACAGGTGCTCCGGCATATGTTATTGGTATTCTTTGCGGAGTACTTTTTGGAGTTGTGCTGGGGGAGATTACCGGCCTTTTCATAACAAAGGGAAAAATACCTCCGTTTATTGCAACTTTAGGAACGATGAAGATCATTCGTAGTGTAACCCAGCACTTTATGCAAGGATATACTCCAACCGTTCCGCGGAGCTTTTTACAAATTGCTAGTTTTCGAGTTGGCGGTCAATTGATTATGCCGATTATTTATTGGATTTTAATTGCAGCTATCTTATATGTTGTTTCAAAAAGAACTACATTTGGACGATATGTATTTGCCATAGGTTCCAATGAACGTACGACACGTCTTTCCGGTGTTAACGTAAATAAGGTAAAACGACAAGTGTATGCTTTAATGGGGTTATTGGTAGGAATTGCAGCGATCATTCAAGTTGCACGTATTGGCTCTATGGATTATGCAAATGCTGGAAGCGGCTATGAACTGGATGCCATTGCGGCTGTAATTGTTGGAGGCACCAGCATGTCTGGAGGCAGAGGTTCTATAGGCGGAACCGTTTTAGGTATGCTTATCATTGCGGTAATGAATAATTTATTGAACTTATTGGGTGTACCGCCGTTCCTTAGAGAGGCCTTTAAGGGTGCAATCGTAATCGCTGCTGTTTTACTTCAGCGAAAGGAAGAATAATTCAGTAAATAGTATTTTACATAGTATAAATAGCAAAATAGGTAAAATCCAAAAGATTTTACCTATTCTTTATTTTAATTGATTTCTTTTCATTTTAATAAATTCTAAAATAAGATTAACCGTTGATTCGATACCTAGAGCGCTACTATTTATAGAAAGATCATAACGCTCCATTTTCCCCCATTTTTCTCCTACGTAATAATCATAGTATGCAGCTCTGCGTCGGTCTGTTTTTTTCATAAATTCTTGAGCACCTTCGGCAGGGATTCCATAAGAATGGATGACACGTTCTAATTTGTCTTCTGGTGTGGCATGAATAAATAAATGAACTGCATTTTGTTCGTTTTCCAGTATATAATCACCACATCTTCCGACGATAACACAAGATCCTTCTTGAGCAATTTTACGGATTGTTTTGGATTGGAGTAAAAACAAACGATCATTCATAGGCAAATCATTCATTGTTGGGCTATGGCTGCCAAAAGTACCAATGTTGAAAGCCAGAGAAGTCCAAAATGGATTGGAAGGTTTTTCATCTGCATTTTCAAAAAGATCCGGATCGATTCCGCTTTCTTCCGCAGCTCGAGTAATTAATTCTTTATCATAGAATGGAATATTCAGCTTTTCCGCTAATTGTTTTCCGATTTCTCTACCTCCACTACCGTATTCACGAGCAATGGTGATGATAATTTTATCATTCATACTATTCATCTCCTGTTTTTTCCTTAGTCAACTTATAAAATCGTAAGAAACATAAATAATAATATTAATATAAGTTTTATTATAACATAAAGTTAATTTTAGCCATGGGAAAGAATAAAAAAATTAAAAAATATTTTGGAAATCTATTGACAATATAATACGTCAATGGTAAATTTAGATTATAGTTAGCACTCACTCAAATAGAGTGCTAACAAATAAAAAAATTATGTTTGAAAAGCGGTGAGTAAAATGGATTTAAACGAAAGAAAACTGAAAATATTGCAAGCCATCGTTGGAGATTTTATTCACTCCGCTGAACCAATAGGTTCCCGTACGCTTTCAAAGAAATACAACATGGGAATCAGTCCGGCTACGATTCGTAATGAAATGTCGGACTTAGAGGAAATGGGTTATTTAACGCATCCGCATACTTCGGCTGGTCGTGTTCCATCTGCAAAGGCATATCGATTATATGTAAATCAATTGATGAGAAATTATGAACTTCCAGAAGAAGAAAAACGTGTCATATCACGAAAATTATCGGAAAATATTATGGAATTGGATCGTACGATTGAACATGCGGCAGCTTTATTATCAGAATTGACAAACTTAACTTCTTTTGCAATTAGTCCAAAGCAATATTAAAATAATCTTAAATACATTAATCTTTTGCCTGTTGATGAATCTACAGTGATTTTGATGATTGTTGCGGAAGATGGTAAAGTTTCAAATACGGCACTTAAGATCAAAGTACCGTATACAGAGGAAAATTTAGTATTGTTGTCAAAGGTAATGACTCATAATTATAAAGGAAGAGCTTTGAGTGATATTCTTACCTTAGATATTATAAAATCTTTGGAAACAGATTTAAAAGCTCTCTCAAAATTAGCAGAAAGCATTATGCCAAATTTTTTAATGACTTTGGAAAATATGCTGAATGTAGATCTTTATTTAGAAGGCTTAACCAACATTTTCTCCATACCGGAATACAACGACATTGAAAAAGCAAAAGTATTTTTACAAATGCTGAATCAGAAACAGCATTTTACTGAAGTACTTGTAAATCGTGATAATGGAGTTGTCATTACCATCGGTGATGAAAATAGGGATGCAATCATGAATGATTGCAGTTTAATTACTGCTGATTATCGAATCAACGGTAAGTTGGTAGGCAAATTGGGTGTCATCGGGCCAACAAGAATGAAATACGATGAAGTAACGTCTGTAATAAAATATATGACAGAAAATATTAGCAGAGCATTTCAATTAGAGGGAGGAGAAGATGAGGATGAAGAATAATCATGAAGAACCACAAGTTAAGGATTCAAAACAAGAAGAGGATATAGAAATTAATAAAGATCAAGTAAAGGAAGAGGTTACAGAGGAAACGAAACCAGAGGAGAATCAGAAGGAAGTGTCTTCGGATGAGGCTAAGGAAAAAGAAATTTCAAAAGAGGAAGAAGACCTCCAAACTCGTTATTTGAGATTGGCTGCCGATTTTCAGAATTACAAACGCAGGGTAGAAAAAGAAAAAAGTGACATTTATGCATATGCCAACGAGAAAATCGTGACAGAATTGCTTGATGTAATAGATAATTTTGAAAGAGCCATTGCACATGAGCAGGATTGTAAAGATCCCAAAATGCTAGAAGGCATGGCAATGATTTTCAAACAATTTAAGGGGGTACTTGAAAAAAGTAATGTAGAAGAGATCAAAGCAGCTGGGGAAGATTTTGATCCAAATTATCATCATGCGGTGATGACTGAGAACTCCGTTGAATACGAAAGTGGTAAAGTAACGGCGGTTTTACAAAAGGGGTATTTATTAAATGGAAAGGTAATTCGGCCATCCATGGTCAAAGTCGCAGAATAAAAATCAGCTAAAAATGTAAAAAATAGTGAAATAGGTAAATGTAATTAGGAAAACATGAAAAAAGGAGATGTATATTATGGGTAAAGTAATCGGTATAGACTTAGGTACAACAAATTCTTGCGTAGCAGTATTGGAAGGCGGCGAGCCTACGGTTATTGCAAATGCAGAAGGAAATAGAACGACACCATCAGTGGTTGGTTTTGCAAAAAATGGAGAGCGTTTGGTAGGTGAAACTGCAAAAAGACAGGCAATCACAAATCCAGACAGAACCATTGCATCCATCAAGAGACACATGGGTACCGAACATAAGGTAGAAATTGACGGAAAGGCATATACGCCTCAAGACATTTCTGCAATGATTTTATCGAAATTAAAAGCAGATGCAGAAAGTTATTTGGGAGAAAAAATAACGGAAGCCGTTATTACCGTTCCGGCATATTTTACAGACAGCCAAAAGCAGGCAACAAAGGATGCAGGAAAAATTGCAGGCTTGGATGTAAAGAGAATTATTAATGAACCGACTGCAGCAGCACTTGCTTACGGTTTGGATAAGGATACAAATCACCATAAGGTATTAGTATATGACTTGGGCGGCGGTACTTTCGACGTATCCATTCTAGAATTAGGAGACGGTGTGTTTGAAGTATTGGCAACAAACGGTGATACAAAGTTAGGCGGAGACGATTTTGATAACGCTGTTATGAATTTCATTGCAGACAGCTTTGCAAAAGAAAACGGCATTGATTTAAGAAAAGATAAAATGGCATTACAAAGATTGAAAGAAGCAGCTGAAAAAGCAAAGAAGGAATTGTCTTCTTCTCAGACAACAAACATCAATCTTCCATTTATCACAGTGAATGCAGATGGACCGCTTCACTTAAACATGGACATCACAAGAGCAAAATTTGATCAGCTTACTGCAGATTTGGTAAATAGAACGATTGAACCTATGCAAAAAGCCATGAGAGATGCAGGCGTAACCATGTCTGATTTAGAAAAAGTTATCTTAGTAGGTGGCTCTACAAGAATTCCGGCTGTACAGGATGCAGTTAAGAAAGTTACAGGAAAAGATCCATTTAAAGGAATCAACCCAGATGAATGTGTTGCAGTTGGTGCTTCGGTGCAAGCTGGTGTTTTAACAGGTGAAGTAAAGGATGTATTGTTGCTTGACGTAACTCCACTTTCCTTGTCTATCGAAACATTAGGCGGTGTAGCAACAAAGTTAATTGAAAGAAATACAACCATTCCGACAAAGAAGAGTCAGGTTTTCTCTACTGCAGCAGACAATCAGACAGCGGTTGATATTCATGTATTACAAGGTGAAAGAGAAATGGCAAGTGACAATATCACTTTAGGTCGT
>JAYFPL010000132.1:0-4725 GCA_034927775.1 Anaerovorax sp.
GTAATGTATTCGGACTCTAAGGCTTCTTTAAATGTTTTTTTCATCTCATCTTCTGATGGCAGTTTCAAACTATCCCAATATGGATGTTCCTCTTTAACCGCCTTCATAAAATCTAAATTTAATTTTACATAAAACTCTTCATCTTCTAATTTACATGGTTGAATCATTAATTGGTCAAACACGAATTTTCCCCCTCTGCATATATAGTTCTCCACTTAATAATCTCTTTTTCAAGCTCTTCAAATAAAATAAATCTTGATTGCCTAAAAACCTCTTTACCTAAAGCAAACAATAAAACGGTCGGTGCTGTAAAGACAGAAAATTGTCCCGAAAATTCTGGTACATCTTCTATAACAATTATGGCACTATGGATCGAATGTTTTTTCACGATTTGCTGTATCTTTGGCAAGACGGCATCACAGACAGTACAACGATTTGATTTGCCGAAAAGTAAAATTATCTCATGATTGTCTATAGCATTTTTAATATCTTGATATTGATTAAAATGTTCCATATATATTACTCACTATTCTTCGGATGGAAATATGTATTTCTTAGTAACAGAACTCGAATATGTGGAATGTATCATTGCTCCATAGCATGCTTCAAACTGAAGAATATCACCCAGCTTGATTTCTACTTCTGCATCCGTGATATCTAATATCATGTGATCACTGCTTCCGCCTTCAATGGTCACTCCATCAATGCATGGAACTACACTGAAAATATCACCGATATCCCTTTTCCCTAATGCTACCAAAGCTCTTTTTCGAATCCCTTTGTCAACATAAGTTTGTTTATGACCAAAGGCATCCACAAAAATTTCACCGATTGGATAAGAAGGCTTCTCTTTTACTTCAATCACTTGAGCTTTTAATACATAATTATCTCTTCGGAACATTGGAAGATCAAGCCCCCAAATATCCTGAAGGTCTCTTGCAATAACGACTCCTTCACCAACTCTTATATGGTTAATCCCTTCCGGAATCGTATTGTTCATAATTAAAGGTAAAGTAGAAGTTGCACCACCTGATACTACATCAAGTTTTCGTCCTATTGAGTCTGAAATTTTATTTGCAATGGATACCAAGCGTGATAAATTCGTTACATCCGGTTTAATAGACCCAAAACAACCTAAATTTGTGCCAATGCCATATAACTTAATGTTTTTTAGTTCATTTTCTATAAAAACGGCATCCTTTATTAACTCATTTTCGTCAAAATAACCTTCTCTTAAATCACCCAGATCCATCATTAAAATTACTTTATGCTGTTTATGATATTTTTCAGCAATCTTATTTAACTCTTTAATCATTTCTATTTCAGAATTTAAACTGATATCTGCATATTGAACGACATCCTCAAGCTCTGACGGCATAGGAACACGAATCAATAGTACTGGAGCATCCATACCTAATTCACGCATACGTTTTATTGTATTCATGCGAGAATCACCAATTGCTGTGCAACCAGCTCTTAACATTTGCTTTGAAACTTGAAAATAGGAATTTTCATAGGAATCGGTTCCTTTTACAACACCGGTAACTTCAATTCCTTTTTCTCTACACATTTCAACTGCTTTTTTTGTGTTGTGATAAATGCCTTCCAAGTTAATTTCTAACACTGGATAGTTGTTGTTTGATAGCGTCATAATCCCCCTCCACAATTCGACTAACGAACTAAATTTTATAAAAAAACTATAACAGACATCACTTTATTCTTCTATTTTTACTCTACTGCCTTGTTGAATTTCTTCGTTTGGTGATAGAATCACTGTCTCTCCTTCAGACAATCCTGAAACAATCTCAGTAAAATCTTCTCCCTCTAATCCGATTTTTACTTCACGCAGCTCAGCTTTCCCATCTTTAATAACATAAACGCAATCCTTATAATCCATTTCAAAAAGAGCCATATCAGAAATACGTAAAACATCCTTTTTTTGATCCACTACAATTTCTACATCAACGTTACTTCCCAATCGAACAGATGCATTTGGACTAACAGATATTTCAACGGTTACTCGTTTCTGTTTCACTCCCAAATCCGATAACTTTTCCTGTGCTTTCAGATGAACTTTTTTTATTGCAGCCTTATCATCGGAAAACTTCGCATCCTCATTAAAAACTCGAACCGAATCTCCTGCTTTTACAAATGCAGCATCCTCAGCAATTAAATCCACCTTTACATACGTATCATTTAAATTAGATATTTCAAACAGCTGTGAGCCGGGAGTAACGGTTTCCCCCTCTTTTACAAAAACCGCTGTAACCACACCATCAATCGGCGCAGTTATCCCTGATAATTCAGCACCTTTCATCCGACTCTGTATGGAATAATTTAAAGCATCTATTTGCGCACTGAGCTTCTTTACTGTGGTATCTGATTGATTATATTCTTCATAGCTCAATGCACCCTCATCATATAGTATTTTATTTTTTATTGCAAGGTCTTTCGCTTGATTGTATTGAGCTTGCAAGCCAGATAATTCAGATTGGAGGCTCTTGATATCAAAATCAGCACTTGTTTCTTTCCTTTTCATTAAGGTATCACCAATATTAACCGCATCCCCCTCCGATACCAGTAATTCCTGTATCTCTGCCGTATTTTGAGCAGTCACTATGATTGCACTCTCAGATTCCATAGTCCCGGATTCTTTTATCAGCTTTATAACCGAACCTGTTTCAACCATTGCAGTATCTACTAAAACGCCTTGCGAAGAAATGGCTATAACTGTAATGATAATAACTGCAATCATTCCTCCGGATAGTAAAATCCATTTTTTCTTTTTCTTTGATTGTTTCATTGTGATTTCTTCCTTTCACCAAGCAATATTATTCCAAGTTTTAACTTTCATAATTATTAAGCTTCTCTATTTTTTAATGCCTGTAAAAAATCCAACTGATTGATTTTCCGATATGTAGCAAGCTGCGCTGCTAGGATAAAACCAACAGTATATACTCCGGCTAAAATTCCAGCCATTAATGTAGGATTCATATCTAATGTATATAAATCTGTACTAAAAGCGGAAGAACTATATTCTAAGAACATCTTTCCGATTGGAATTCCTATAAGAATACCTAAAATCATTATGATATTGTTTTCTCGAACAATCATAAAGAATATCTCTTTTTTTCGAAATCCTAAAACTCTTAATGAAGAAAATTCCATCTGTCGTTCCATAACACTGATAATGGTTGCATTATAAACAATACAAAAACCTAATATTCCGGAAAACAGTACCATGAATCCCATAGATAGGGCCATTAGCTCCATATATTCTTCATAAACGGCTAGGGTATCTGCAACTGACATAACCGTAGCAACATTGGATGCATGAAGCAACTCTTCATTAATTTTTTCATCCTTTGAGTTAACATAAACACCGGTTATAATATTTTTTTCAAGTAGTTGTTCACCCATGGCTCCAATTTCCATATATGCATTCATCCCCAAAGCCTGTTTTATAATTCCCTTAACTCTTAGATAAACATCCTCTCTTCCATGCAAAAAACTTTTTATCCGAACTGCATCTCCTTTTTTTACATGTAAGGCTTTCGCTAAATTTTCAGATAACAAGATCCCATTTTGAGGAACCGTAATACAAGTACCATTTTTATCTTGAAAAGAATAGAAGGCAGTATCTTTATCAATCCCTACAATTGTAACTGATTGCTTTTTATTACCATTTGTAAGCTCAAAAGGATACTCAATTTTTCCTTCCATATAATCCACATCAATTAAATGTGTCATATCTTGCATTGCAGTCTCATGAATCGGATAAATAAAACTAATATTATAATCCATTTTTTGAAACTCGATAAAATGCTTACTCATCATTTGATCCATAACACTGGGCATACTAGTAGTAAATAACATCATCCCATAAGTAAGAATCACACCTACTAATATAAATATAGTTCTTTTCTTATTACGAAAAATATTTTTAGCAATCATTTTATTGCTGAAAGATAAATTTTTCCAAAGAAGCGGAAATTTTTCGAGTAAAATTCGTTTCCCTATTTTCGGTGCTTCCGCTCTCATTGAATCCGCAGGTGCTATTTTAAGTACTTCTCTCGATCCAATTAAACCCGATACGGTACAAAAAATTGCTGACAAAACCATTGCCAGTGCTATATAAGAATAATAAAATTCAATTTTCAGTAATGGAATATGATAAAATTGAAGGTACATTTTTGTCATACCTCCTGCTAGTGCCATCCCAATCAACGAGCCAAAAAATCCCCCGATTACTCCTACAATCAAAGCATACTTTATGTAATGAAAAAGCACCTGATGGCTCGTATATCCCATAGCCTGAAGTACACCAATTTTCATTCGATCTTTTTTTACCATACGTCCAAGCATCATCATCAGCATGAATCCAGCTACAAGTAAAAATAAAATGGGCAAGGAGCTGGACATCGAGTCCAACTGATTCAACTCCTCTACAATCATACTATTACTGAGCTGATCTTTACGCTTTATGGTTTGTTTGATACCATTTTGACTTAGTTCATTCTTTATATCCTCAACCAACGTATCTTCATCGACATCATTTCTATAGCTGACTAATACTTGATTATAACTTCCTGAACTGCCGAAAGCCTGTTGACCAAATTTCTCCGATACATAGCAAACTCCAAAATTATCCTGATCCGGCATGATACTCTGGGCATTTTCCATAAGATAGATATACTCTGGATTTTCAACAATGCCTACCACATC
>JAYFPL010000224.1:0-24711 GCA_034927775.1 Anaerovorax sp.
AGAGACTTGGCTCCACGTGTAGCAGCTAGATTAAACACTGGTTTGACTGCTGACTGTACAAATCTTGACGTAAAGGTCTCCAGTTACATTGATTACTGCAACAAGAACACAACTTTAGATACTTCCTCTTTAGACCCTAATGATACTGATACTGGATTAAAGCAGACTCGTCCTGCATTTGGTGGTAACTTGATGGCTACAATCATTTGCCCTAAGACAAGACCTCAGATGTCTACTGTAAGACCAGGAGTAATGTCTAAGAGAGAAAGAAATCCTCAGGCTACTGGTGAATTAGTAAAAGTTGATGTTAAGGTTGCTGATTCCGATATCAGAACAAAGATCATCAACATTGTTAAGGAAGCAAAAGAAAGAGTATCCTTAACCGATGCTGAAATCATCTGCTCCGGCGGACGTGGTCTTGGCGGTCCAGAAGGTTTCGACTTAATTAAGAAATTTGCTGATAAGGTTGGCGGAGTTGTTGGTTCTTCCCGTGCTTGCGTAGACAATGGTTGGATCGATCACTCTCACCAGGTAGGACAGACAGGTACTACTGTAAAGCCTAGAATTTACTTTGCTTGCGGTATTTCCGGTGCAATTCAGCATTTAGCTGGTATGCAGTCTTCTGATATCATTGTTGCTATCAACAAGGATGCAGATGCTCCTATTTTCGGCGTGGCTGACTATGGTATCGTAGGTGACCTTTACAAGGTAGTTCCTCAGATTATTGAAGAGTGGGATAATGCAGAAGCATTGTTCGAAGCTTCTCAGAAATAAGATTGGATTTTAAATCCGTTAAAAAACAGAGCGCAATGCGCTCTGTTTTTTTATTTTCTATAAAATATATAGGCTTTATAATTCTGGTTCGATATAATCGGATGCCTTTTCTTCTCCTTTTAAGATACGGAGTGCACCAAGAGCAAGAGATTCCATTTCATCCTCTCCTGGAATAATTTCAACAGGAGCGATGAATTTTACTCGCTTTGCAATCAAACCGGTTAAAAGCTTAGAATAAGCTGCACCACCGGTAAGAATGATATTGTCAATGTTACCTTCTAAGACTGTTGACATTTCACCGATGCTTTTTGCTGCTTGATAGGCCATTGCATGGTAAACCAATTCTGCATATTGATCACCGTCCGCAATTCTTTTTTCAACTTCACGACAATCCTTTGTATTTAAAAGTGCCTGCAGACCGCCCATTCCACGAATTTTGCGAGTCATTTCACGTTTCGTATATTTGCCCGAATAACACATATCAATGACGTATAGGAGTGGAACACTGCCGGAACGTTCCGGTGAAAAAGCACCGGCATCATCACGAACACAATCGATAATTCTACCTTTTTCGTGAGCACCAACTGAAAATCCTCCTCCCAGATGTGCAACAACAAAATTCATTTCCTTGTATGTTTTATTATGTTTTTCAGCAACCTTACGTGCGATTGCTTTTTGATTTAACACGTGACAAAGACTTTCTCTTTTTATATCAGGGACACCAGTCACGCGGGCGATGTCATTAAATTCATCCGATCCAACACAATCATAGATATAGGCAGGTATGTTTAATGGTGAAGCAATTGCTTCCGCGATGATGGCACCTAGGTTTGATGCATGTTCGGAAATAGGACCTTCAATGATACGCTTTTTCATCGTTTCATTTACGAGATAACCGCCGGCATGTACGTATGGAAGCAAACCTCCTCTGCCAACGACTGCGTCCAATTCATTTAGATTTACGTTATTTTTTTTCATCATGTCTAAAACAATTTGAGTGCGAAAATCAAGTTGATCTGGAATTTCATCAAAATCAGCCAAATCATTGGCAGAATGATTGAGGGACTCTACAAATAAACAGGTTTTGTCTTCAAAAAGTGCTACTTTTGTAGAGGTTGACCCAGGATTAATGGTTAAAATTTTATATCCCATTCTGTTTTCGTCTCCTTTTTATTTTTTTTGCATGATACATGCAAGTGCCAAAGAGTTTAATTTCCCCTCAGCATTTTCCGCACGAGAAGTCATAACGATTGGATTTGTTGCACCAAGAATCACTCCGGCCATTTTTGCTCCGCAGTAGTACATAAGTGCTTTGGTAATCATATTTCCTGCTTCGATATTTGGAGTGAGAAATAAATCAACATCTCCGGAAACTTCACTTTTAATTTTTTTATGATGTGCAGCTTCTTTTGAAAGAGCAACGTCAAGCGCAATTGGTCCTTCAACCACTGCTTTCGGTAGCTCTCCGGCCTGAGAAAGCTCTACAAGTTTCGCCGCATCTACAGTCGCAGGCATTTTTGGATTTACTATTTCATTTGCTGTTAAAAGAGCAACATTAGGACATGGGTTTCCCAGTGCATGAAGTGCATCGATTGCGTTGATTAAAATTTGTCTTTTTGCTTCTAAATCCGGAGATGTATTCATACCTCCATCTGTAAAATAAGATAATTTTTCACATCCTGGAATTTCTAAAACGGCTAAATGTGATAGAAGTTTACCGGTTCTTAAACCAACTTCTTCATTTAATACAGCTTTAAGAAAAATACTGCTGTTGACAAGTCCTTTCATGAGTATATTGGCTTTACCGTCATGTACACATTTCGTTGCAGAAAGGGCAGCTTCTTTTTCCTCTTTTACATCGATAATTTCTACCTCTTGGAAAAATCCGATTTCATTCTTGATTGCTTTAATTTTTTCTGCATCACCTACTAAAATAGCTTCGGCAATGTGGTGGTCATAGGCTTGTTTGATTGTTTCCAAAACTTCCTTATCTTCTGCGGCTGCAACTGCAATTTTTACACTATTACCGCTTTTTAAAGCATCACGAATTTCTGAATATCGATTATACATAAAAAAACTCCTTTCAAAGAAATATATTCTTATTATTTCATAGAATGAACTTATTTTCAATAAAAAGCATGACACAATCGTACATAAAATTGGAAAAATTTATTTTTAAAAAAGTATGTTTATTTTTTCTTTAAAGGAAAGAATAAACAGAAAGGAAGGAGTGTTTTTTAAAATTGGAGAATAAAAAGGAAAAACAAAAAAAAGAAGCAAAGAAACGACAAGCAAAGGAATACGAAAATTATGTGAAGCAGTTTACTCCTAAACCGAAATACTTTATGAATTCATTGAAAGCTTTTATCGTTGGAGGTCTAATTTGTATCATTGCGTTTTATGTACAGACACTTTTAATGAACCGTGGTTATTCCGAAAAAGACTCTGGAACATTTGTTACTGTATTTTTGGTTTGCAGTGCACAGCTTTTAACAGGGCTAGGTGTATATGATACTATTGGAAAATTTGCAGGAGCTGGTTCTATTGTACCAATTACAGGCTTTGCAAATTCAATGGTTGCACCTGCTATAGAATATAAAAAAGAAGGAATCGTACTTGGAGTAGGAGCCAAACTATTTAGTCTTGCAGGACCGGTGTTAGTTTGTGGGATCTCTGCTTCTGTCGTAATTGGACTTATTTATTATATGTTGAATTTATAATAGAAAGGAAAAGGTATGATGCAAGTTAATAGAATCGGAAAGCAAACCTTTGTCTTTCATAATGAACCAAATATAATTGGTGCCGCAACAGTAGTGGGCAAAAAAGAAGGACAAGGTCCGATGAAAAAATGGTTTGATGTGATATTAAAGGATGATAGCTATGGAGAAAAAACATGGGAAAAATCAGAAAGCAAAATGCTTAAAAAAGCCATCCTTTTAGCACTTGAAAATGCAGGGAAAACAAAGGAAGAAATTGATACAATATTAAGCGGAGATTTAATCAATCAATTAATGTCATCTTCTTTTATGGCAAGAGATTTACAAATTCCTTTTCTTGGACTTTACGGTGCGTGTTCCACGATGACAGAATCCCTTATTTTAGGGGCTGTTTTAATAGATGGAGGCTATGCACAAAATATCGTTGCAGCAGCCTCCAGTCATTATTGTACAGCGGAGCGTCAATTTCGTATGCCCTTAGAACATGGAAATCAGAGACCGCCTTCTGCACAGTGGACGGTAACTGGATCGGGCAGTATGATTCTTTCAAATCAGACAAGGAGTCAACAGATGATAGCAGGAGAGCCTGCAAAGACTTTGGTTGTAACACATGCAACTGTTGGGAAAATCGTCGATGCAGGGATAAAGGATGTCAATCAGATGGGTGCGGCGATGGCTCCGGCTACAGTAGATACGATTATGCATCATTTAAAAGATACTGGAAGAGACCCATCCTATTATGATGTTATTTTAAGCGGCGATTTGGGAATGGTCGGCAAAAAAATCGTAAATGATTTATTGTTGAAAGAAAATATTGATGTTAGTGCGGTTTATGATGATTGTGGTGCAATGATGTATGAGAAGGAGCAGGATGCGCATAGTGGCGGAAGTGGTTGCGGATGTTCTGCATCTATCTTCTCTGGTCATATTTTTAAAGAAATGCGTCAGGGAAAGATTCGAAAAGCATTATTAATATCTACCGGTGCTTTACTTTCTACTATTAGTTCTCAACAAGGAGAATCAATTCCTGGTATTGCTCATGCCGTTGCTGTTGAGGGAAAATAGCAGGAGGAGAAAATGGAATATTTTAATGTATTTATTACGGGTGGGATTTTGTGTGTGATTGGACAAATATTAATGGATACAACAAAACTCACAGCACCGAGGATTTTAGTTATTTTTGTCGTTAGTGGAGCAATTCTTACTGGACTTGGATTGTATCAGCCAATTGTTGATTTTGGTAAAAGCGGAGCTACGGTTCCGTTACCGGGATTTGGCTATGCATTAGCTAAGGGAGCGATTGAGGCTGCAAAAACTGGAGGTCTAATGGGAGCACTGACAGGAGGTATTGTAGCAACTGCGGCAGGCGTTGCTGCAGCTATTTGTTTTGGCTATTTGGTTGCTATTGTTTTTTCTCCAAAATCCATACGATAACGGAAGCCTGCAGGTGGTTATAAAGACAAGCCTGCAGGTTATTTTTAAAAAGTTATGCTATTTTTTTTATAAGTATTTGAAAAAAATGTAAAATACGCATTGGATTTTCTTGTATGTTTTCCATATTTAACGTCGTATTTCTTAAGAACATAATGAAAAGGCAAATATTACATCATGACGTTGCCATCTAATACAAGGAGAGCTTCCAGTTCGGGGCTTTGACCTACTAACCCTATGGCATATACTGTATAAAACTGATTTGGGTATAAATTAATATTTGGTACAGTAAGAACCACTGTAGGGGTGCCTGCTAATCTAACTTGCAAAGTGTAATTTGATGCAGGTACTGGGATATATGGCGTTAAATTTTTAAAGGAAACATTACTAAATAAAATAGTTCCATCTGGTAATGTAATGTCTACTGCAGGGGCATTTGGAGATAGGTGATTGAAACGAACCATTGCTTTGCTAGGTGAGGTAGACACATTAGCATCAGGAATTGCAAGAAAACCTATATTACTTAACGTTCCAACGGCAGCCACTGTGAATATATCAGTATTAGTAATGGTTAACATATTTGCGCAAAAGGGAGAATCTTTAGTCCCAGTTGCACAAAGACAGATTTTATAAGTTCCTTCAGGCATAGGCATATATTTTGTATATTGACCATAGGGAAGATTTTGTATAATTAACTTATCATTAGCATATACGTCTACATTAGGCGCATCTGGAACGGCATGCAGGACACGCAAATAACCTGGAGAAATTTGCTCCATATGGTGTATTCCATGGTTTGGATTATAATTCATATTATCACCTCTAAATTTTATTAGATATTATTACAATATAGTATTATGCAATACATATTTTAGTGAAAGTATAAAGAACAATGAATTAGTTAAAAAAGATAATAATTACACATTAGCTAAGGAGAGCAATTATTGTATCATTTGAACAAATTCAAATGATACTGCCAGAAAGAAATTTCTAAGATATTATGGATAGAATCAGATTGTTTAACATAAATTAAAATCATCTAAGAGTGATAGAAGATTACAATTACGAGGGAAATTATAAAAAAATTACTCTATATAACTGCCAATCCAAAACTACCGTTAGATAGTATAAAAATTACATAATAAAGGATAATAAAGGAACAAGCATAAAGAATGCATGGAGGTAATAAAATGCAATTAAATGATACAATTGAACTTTTAAAAGAATGTGATGCAGGTACAAAAATGGCAGTATCATCTATTGATGAAATATTGAATCAAGTACAAGAACAAAAGTTTAAGAAAATGCTTATTGAATTTAAAGATAAACACACTAACCTAGAAAATGAAATTCATAATTTGTTGATGCAACAGGATGAGGAAGATAAAGAGCCAACCCCTATTGCTAAGGGTATGTCATGGGTTAAAACTAATATGAAAATGATGATGGATGAAAGTGACAAGACAATAGCAGATCTAATTACGGATGGCTGCAATATGGGTGTAAAATCTCTTAATAGATATCTTAACCAGTATGTTGCAGTAGATGAAAAATCAAAGAAAATTTGTAAGGATTTAATTTCTATTGAGGAAGATTTTGCAGTAAGTATTAAATACTTTTTATAAAAAAGCTTAAAGAGAAAATGTATAGTAAATATTTTGATGATTAATATGAAATAAAATGCGTCAATTCAAATTATAAAATAGTAAAGAAAAAAGGAGTTTATAAAAATGGAAGAAATCTTCAACTTTTTAGAAAATAATAAATATGGTAGTTTGGCAACGTCTGCTGAAGAACAGCCTTATGTAAGACCATTCGAATATGGGTTTAAAACTGACGAAGGAATATTCTTTTATACATCAGAAGATAAAGAAGTTTATTCACAACTTCGGTCAAATCCAAGAGTATGCTTTTGTGCTACAGATAAGAATTTAACGTATGTACAGTTAACAGGAGATATAAAATTCACCGAAGAAGAAAAATACAAAGATATAATGCTCAAAAACAGTATGAATGCACGTAAAATATACGAAACAATAGATAATTCCAGTTTTAAATTATTTTATATGCCTCATGGAAAAATAATGATGCATAAATATGAAGTGGGATGTGTTAGCGAGGTAAAATTCTAAATATAATAGGTAATGGTATGTCCAGAAAAGGAAACTGTCTGGATAATGCAGTCATGGAAAATTTCTTTGTATTATTAAAGATAGAAATGTTTTATAAACATAAATTCGAAAACATAGAGCATATTTTAGAACTTGTTACAACTATAGACGGATTAAAATTAAATTAAAAGGACTAAGTCCTGTACAATACAGGATTCAGTCCCTAAGAGTTGCATAATTAAACTGTCTAACATTTGGGGGTTCAGTACATAGTCGGTGGTTATGATTTATAAAGTGGTGAAACCACTTTTTTTTTATTTAAGACTTGAAAATATTGTAAAAAGTGATAAAATGGTAAAAAATGTAAATGTAAAGAAAGGGATTGTATGACTTTTGGAAAATGGGGAGAAGGGGTCGCTGCTTCTTATTTTATTAAGAAAGGGTATAAAGTATTGGAAAAAAACTATTCCTGTTGTTTCGGTGAATTAGATTTAATTACACAAAATAAAAATTTAATTTGTTTTGTCGAGGTAAAAACAAGGCGTAATCTTAAATTTGGAGAGCCCTATGAGTCAATTACGAAAAAGAAGCAAAAACATATATATAAGACAATTCAATATTACTTAATGAAAAACAAATTAGATAATTATGAATTCCGTATTGATGTAATAGAAATATTAGTTTTACATAGAACCGTTTATTTACGTCATACTATCAATGCATTTTAAAAAGAAGGGGGAAGGAGGATGATGAATGTATTCAAGGATAAAGACTGCATCTCTTTATGGTTTACAGGCAAATTTGATTTATGTTGAAACGGATTTATCATTGGGAATGCCTGTATTAAATATAGTAGGACTTCCCGATCTATCTGTAAAGGAAGCAAAAGATCGAATACGAGCGGCTATTTCAAATATTGGTTATACATTTCCTGCCAAACGTATTATTATTAATCTGTCTCCGGCAAATACAAAAAAGGAAGGTACCCATTTTGATCTTCCTATTGCCATTGGAGTGTTGGCTGCATTGGGAGTTATAAAAAAGGAGATGCTGAATGAGTTTGCATTTCTAGGAGAACTCTCTTTAGACGGAAGCATTCATGCAATACAAGGGGCTTTACCTTTAGCCATCGGATTGCGTGCTCAAGGAATAAGGAAAATCATACTTCCGAAAGAAAATGCCGAGGAAATATCTTTAGTGGAAGATATAACAATTTATCCAATAAATCACTTAGAACAGGTGGTGCAATTTTTTTCGGACTTTTCAATCATTCATCCTTATAAAAGAAATAAAAAGAAAATGGAATCCCCAAATTACAATGTGAATTTTTCGGATGTAATTGGTCAAGAAGCAGCGAAACGTGTGTTTCAAATAGCAGCAGCAGCTTCGCACAATCTTCTGATGATCGGACCGCCCGGTGTTGGAAAAACAATGCTTGCTGAAAGAATTTCAACCATATTACCACCTCTAAATAAGGAAGAACAATTAGAGGTTACAAAAATTCATAGTGTGGCAGGTACATTGCCGAAAGATCATGCGATTCTTCATGAAAGACCTTTCCGTGCTCCACATCATACAGTGACACCTGCAGCATTAATTGGTGGAGGAAATCGTCCGAAGCCAGGAGAAATTTCACTTGCACACCATGGGATACTATTTTTGGATGAATTTCCTGAGTTTCATAGGAAAATCTTAGATTTACTCCGGCAACCTTTGGAGGAACAGGAAGTTCGAATTTCCTGAATGGGCGGCAATATTATTTTTCCTGCACAATTTATGTTGGTAGCTGCAATGAATCCTTGCCCTTGCGGATATTATGGGAGTGATACACATACATGTACTTGCACACCTCAACAGATTAGGAATTATCTTTCAAGAATGTCTGGTCCACTTTTAGACAGAATCGGACGCATAAGTAAAATAATTACAATTATAGTTATAAAATACATTAAATCAATTATATCACTGGCAAATAATTTATACAATAGCAGATAGAGAAAACTTCTGAAACTACTTTATTTAGTTATGTGTTTTTAGAGGTTTCCTGTGTTTGCTATTAATATATTGATATTTTTGGCTTAAGTAATTTGTTTTTTAGCCGATATAATTTTATATGGATAATTATGTAATATTTAGGAGGGATGTAAATTATGGTTATAGCACATAATTTACCGGCACTAAGTGTTTGGAACAAATTGAATAAAAATACTAAAAATATTACTTCTAGCTTTCAAAAACTTTCTTCTGGGCTAAGGATTAATTGTGATGCTGATGATGCGGCTGGACTTGCAATAAGTGAGAAGATGAGGTCACAAATAAGGGGACTTAGTCAAGCTTCAAAAAATGCACAAGATGGAATTTCTCTTATACAAACTGCTGAGGGAGGTATGAGTTCAATACATCAATCTTTACAAAGAATGAGAGAATTATGTGTTCAAGCAGCAAATGGAACATTAACTGCTGATGATAGAGAAATGATACAAGCGGAAATAAATCAGATAAAAAAAGGAATTGATGTTATTTCCAATGATACTGAATTTAATGGGCTTAAGTTATTAGATGGTTCCATAGGAATAATACCAGCAATCCCAGCTATACCTCCTACTGCATCTGTGGATGTAGCAATGGGATCAGGAAAAACAGTATTAGATGGATGGATACCAATTGGATCATATGGAGCAAGAATAAAAATTAACCCTGATGAACAAATTCAAGATGATGAATGTTACCAACTAAGTATCGATTGGAAAGACGGTCTACCTACTGGCATGGTAATTCATAAATTTAATAGTGGATTAGTAGTAGCTAATACGACTGAACTTACTTATAGTGTAAATGGAGTTACATTTGATGTAAGTCAAGCAAGTAGCAACAATTTAGCACCTGGAAACCAGCCTCAAGGTAATGTTGTAGTTCATGCTGGACACAATGGCTATCCAGAAACACCAGAAAAAGATAATACTTTAAAATTGCAAATTGGAGCAAATGCAGGGGACTCACTAGTAATTTCTATTTCTGATGTATCGGCAGAAGGAATTGGATTAACTAATGGTTATCCTAAAGTACACCCAGCAAGTGAAGCTCTTACTTCCATTACTTTACTGGATACTGCTATTGATAATGTAAGCTCTGAAAGAGCTACTATGGGTGCATTACAGAATACACTTGAATGTATTACGAATAATTTGAATAATGCAGAGGAAAATCTTACGGCTTCCGAAAGCAGAATAAGAGATGTTGACATGGCAAAAGAAATGATGAAAATGACTAAATATAACATACTAGGTCAAGCTAATCAAGCAATACTTGCTCAAGCTAATCAACAACCCCAAAAGGTGTTACAATTACTTTAGGGGATATTTGCTTGTCTCCTGAATCAGTCTATATAAAATATATACAATTAGGTTAGAGCCTTAAAGAATATTAATTTTTCTATTATTTCTACCAAACCCCTACTAGAACCCACCATAGCCCCTGAAAAGGGGCTTATTTTTATATGCAATTACAATAGCAAATAGAGAAAAATGCTGAAGCTTGCCTTAGACATGTTTTCAGGAGTTTTCTGTGTTTGCTGTAATATACATAATGGTGATGGTTAATATTTAGATTTGGAATTTTTTATGATATACTAAAGAAAATATTAATAGAAGGTGATGTTAAAATTGCAATTAAAGAATATACAATATTCAATAGATATTGAAATTGATGATACCTTCACTTTAGAATCAACAGATAATAGACCTTATGATTATATTTTTAATCCAGAGGCTCTTACTCGAAATGATTATATGAAGGTGTTTAGTATTAGAATTTCAAAAGGCTGCGATGAACCTACAAATATTGCGTTGATTGGTTCGTTTTATTCATGTACTGAGGATTGCGCCATTTTAAAAGATAGCCAGCTGACTGTTCTAATGGATTCTACCATAACAGTAATAGACCTTATTACTTTGAGTATTATTCGACATAAGGAATTTAGCGATTTTGGTACTTATTTTTCTATATATTCTTTTGACAATGGATACATTGTTTATGGGGAACTTGACATTATAAAGTTGGATATTACATTACAGATTGAATGGACGTTTAGTGGAGCTGATATTTTTGTTTTACCAGATGAATCTATAATCCCTTTTAATATAAATGGAGACACAATTGAATTGCGAGATTGGAACGGGAATTATTATCATTTAGATAAATTTGGTACTCCGATTAGACCCGATAGGCTGTTACACAGGTAATCTTATGTATAATATTAATTAAAATGCGTATAAGCGAAAATTAGAAGCTAATACGGCTATATGAAAATCTATCTATAAGTTATTCACTCAAGCTTGCATGAGGAGGATTCCTATGATTTATACGGACTTAACGAAACGTGCTATGCAAATTGCATATAATGCACATCACGGTCAGATTGATAAGAGTGGTGTGCCATACGTATTCCATCCAATTCATCTGGCAGAGCAGATGCAAACTGAGGCAGAGACAATTATTGCGCTGCTTCACGATGTTGTTGAGGATACGGATATTACTCTGGATGACCTAGTTAAAGAAGGTTTTCCTGAAGAAGTTATAAGTGCACTGCAACTTTTGACGCATGATGATACCGTTCCATATATGGATTATGTTCGTGAAATAAAAAATAATTCTATTGCTCGAGCAGTAAAGTTGGCTGATCTGATACATAACAGTGATACAGGGCGTCTTTGCAAAATAGATGAAAAAGCAAAGGAACGGTTGGAGAAATATAAACAGGCGATTGCCATTTTGAGCGATTAATTCTCTTGGTTTCTCAGTGTTTATGCTAACTATTACGATAAAGTTTAAAATATTGACACTCTCATATTCAAAATGGTAAAATAATACAAAATGTAAAATATAGCAAATGAAAGGCGATATAAAAAACAAACCATTCAGGAGGTGTAACCATGAAAGCAACAGGTATAGTAAGAAAAGTTGATGAGTTAGGTAGAATCGTACTACCTATTGAACTGCGTAGAACTTTGGACATTGAAATCAAAACCCCCATTGAGATTTATGTGGAGGGGGAGTATATTATCCTTAAGAAGTACAATCCGTCATGTTGCATTTGTGGGAGCATGGATGAGTTGATTAATTTTAAGGGCAAGAATATTTGTAAGAAGTGTATTGATGAATTGTAGGAAAACATATGAGAATAAAGGGAGAATATCAAGGTCTTATATGGGAATGTTGTGTTACAGAAAATCCAACTAACTATGGAAAAAATCAAGGAAGAGTTTATTATCTTGAAATAATAGATCGTGAAAAAGGTGATGGATATACTTTAAATCATATTTTATACAGATTTGAGAATGGATGGACGAAAATAAATCAAAAGAGTACTGAAGTATCTGAAGTGATTAAGTATGTGCTAGAGCAATACAACTAATAGTTTTGCAATTAAAAGTGAATTATAACAAATAGCATCCAATCTTAAAGGGTTGGGTGTTTTTTATTGTGAGGAAATAAAACGGTAATCTTGTTGAATATTCTGGAAAAATAAAACAATTGAGTGTATAATAAAAAGGTAACAAATTTAACTGATATGGCATTATACCAAAAGATACGGAAAAGCCCGTGGATGGTCGTTCACTTAGATACAATGAATACAAAGGAAATATAGATTAATTATAGATAAAACTAGGAGGGTATACAAATGTCAAGTGCAGCACAACGTGCAGAATTACAGTCTCAAATCTGGAAAATAGCCAATGATGTCCGTGGCTCAGTAGATGGATGGGATTTCAAACAGTATGTTTTAGGAACGCTTTTTTATCGTTTCATTAGTGAGAACTTTTCTAGCTATATTGAAGCAGGAGACGAAAGCGTCAATTACGCAGAACTTTCTGATGATATTATAACTAAAGAAATTAAAGATGATGCTATTAAAACAAAAGGGTATTTCATATATCCGAGTCAGTTATTTACGAATATCTCTAAAACTGCCAATACAAATGAAAGTTTGAATACAGATTTAGCTGCTATATTTTCTGCGATTGAAAGTTCAGCAAATGGTTATCCATCTGAACTAGATATTAAAGGATTATTCGCTGATTTTGACACTACTAGCAATAGGCTGGGAAATACCGTAAAAGATAAAAACAGTCGTTTAGCTGCTGTAATTAAAGGCGTTGCAGGTCTTAATTTTGGTAAATTTGAAAATAATCACATTGACCTTTTTGGTGATGCCTATGAGTTTTTAATCTCAAATTATGCTGCCAATGCAGGAAAATCTGGAGGAGAATTTTTTACACCACAATGTGTATCTAAACTTATTGCTCAATTAGCTATACACAAGCAAACAACCATTAATAAAATTTATGACCCTGCAGCAGGGTCAGGTTCGCTTTTATTACAAGCAAAGAAGCAGTTTGATGCCCATATTATCGAAGATGGCTTTTATGGACAAGAGATTAACCATACCACCTACAACCTTGCTCGTATGAATATGTTTTTACACAACATTAACTACGATAAGTTTAATATTGCTTTAGGAAATACGCTTTTAGACCCATATTTTGATAATGAAAAACCTTTTG
Source organism: Anaerovorax sp. (assembly GCA_034927775.1). GTDB lineage: Bacteria > Bacillota > Clostridia > Peptostreptococcales > Anaerovoracaceae > IOR16. Next base: position 13,597 of record JAYFPL010000224.1, read on the forward strand.
ATGCTATTGTATCTAATCCACCGTATTCGGTAAATTGGATTGGCAGTGATGACCCAACTCTTATTAATGATGAAAGATTTGCCCCTGCAGGCGTACTAGCACCAAAATCTAAAGCCGATTTTGCCTTTGTACTCCATACGCTTAGTTATCTTTCAAGCAAAGGTCGTGCGGCTATCGTTTGCTTTCCTGGTATTTTTTACCGTGGTGGAGCAGAACAGAAAATTAGAAAGTATCTGATTGATAACAACTTTGTAGAAACGATTATTTCATTAGCCCCGAACCTTTTTTATGGCACTTCAATAGCGGTTAATATTTTAGTTCTTTCTAAGCATAAAAGCGATAATAAAACTCAATTTATTGATGCAAGTGACTTATATAAAAAAGAGACTAATAATAACATACTTACAGATGAGCATATTGAGCAAATTATGAAAATGTTTGACAGTAAAGAAGATATGGAACATGTTGCAATATCTGTTGATTATGATGCAATCGTTCAAAATGATTACAATTTATCTGTAAGCTCTTACGTGGAAGCCAAAGATACAAGGGAAGTCATTGACATTAATGAGCTGAATACAGAAATAAAAACCACTGTGATAAAAATAGATAAGCTTCGTGCTGAGATTGATGAGATTATTGAGGTGATTGAATCATGATGAAAGCGAATTTTATTGAGAAATTGCTAGATGGGGTTGAGGTTGAGTGGAAACCTTTAAGAGAAGTTTGTAAGTTTCAAAATGGTTTTGCTTTTAAAAGTAGCCTATTTAAAGAACGTGGATTACCAATAATTAGAATAACTAATATTGATGGCAAAAATGTTGATTTAACAGATACTAAATATTTCGATCCATCAGATTATAAGGAACATTTAAGAAATTATGAGGTAATTAAAGGAGATATTTTAGTAGCAATGTCTGGTGCAACGACGGGTAAAATCGGTTTTTATGATTATAAGAATACTGCATATCTTAATCAGCGAGTTGGTAAATTTGTACCTGATACAAAATTTCTTAACGGAAGATATTTATACCATTTCCTTTTATCAAAAGTTGAAGAAATTTATGTCTTAGCAGGTGGTGGAGCACAACCTAATTTAAGCTCAAATATTTTAATGGAAAAACTTAGCATCCCTATCCCATGCCCAGAAAATACAGAAAAATCTCTTAAAATCCAAAACGAAATCGTCCGTATATTGGACACTTTCACAGAGCTTACAGCAGAGCTTACAGCAGAGCTTACAGCTCGTAAAAAGCAATATAATTATTACCGCGATAAGTTGTTGGCTTTTGAAGATGGTGAAGTTGAGTGGAAAACGTTGGGGGAGATTGGTGAGAACTTGGATTCAATGCGTAAACCTGTTACAAGTGGAGCAAGGGAATATGGAGATATTCCCTATTATGGAGCATCGGGTATTGTTGATTATGTAAAGGATTATATTTTCGAAGGAGATTTTTTGCTTGTTTCTGAAGATGGAGCAAATTTGGTTGCTAGAAATACACCAATTGCATTTAGCGCAAGCGGAAAAATCTGGGTCAATAATCATGCTCATGTACTCAAGTTTAATACTTATGAGGAACGTAGATTTGCAGAATTCTACTTAAATTATATTGATTTAACTCCTTATATATCGGGAGCTGCTCAACCCAAATTAAATCAGAAAAATTTGAATAGCATCATGGTTCCAAATCCTTTGCAATCAGAAAAGAAGCGCATTGTATCTATTTTAGATAAATTTGACGCATTAACATCCTCAATTACTGAGGGGTTACCTTGTGAGATAGAGTTGCGTCAAAAACAATACGAATATTACCGTAATATGCTTCTTAGATTTCCCCAAAAGGAGGTGTAAAAATGCCAGATTATAAACCAATAGCAGAATCAAACAACTTTATAGTATTAGATAAATACACTAAGATAGACCAACAAGGGGTTGGCTATCAAACTGAGGCTGATTTAGAGCGTGAACTTATTCAAGATTTAATAAATCAAGGTTATGAACATCTACCAAGTTTAACTACTCCTGAAAAAATGCTTGCCAATGTTCGTGTGCAATTACAAAGCCTTAACAATGTTGAATTTACTGAAACCGAATGGATTAGATTTTGTGAACAGTTTTTAGATAAACCTAGTGACAACCACATTGATAAAACCCGTAAAATTCATAATGACTATATCTACGATTTTGTCTTTGATGATGGTCGTATCCAAAACATTTATCTAGTAGATAAAAGGAATGTTGCAAAAAATAAAGTGCAAGTGATTTCACAGTTTGAGCAAAAGGGAACTCAATCTAACAGATATGATGTGACAATTTTGGTTAATGGCTTACCTTTGGTACAAGTGGAATTAAAAAAACGTGGAATTGCCATTCGTGAAGCCTTTAATCAGGTTCACAGGTATAGTAAAGAGAGTTTTAATTCGGAGAACTCTCTGTTTAAGTATTTACAGATTTTTGTGATTTCCAATGGGACAGATAGCCGTTATTTTGCTAATACGACTAAACGAGATAAGAACAGTTTTGATTTTACTATGAACTGGGCGAAATCGGATAATACCTTGATTAAAGATTTAAAAGATTTTACTGCGACTTTTTTTCAGAAAAAGACTTTGTTGAATGTATTGCTACACTATTCTGTTTTTGATGTGAGTGATAACCTGCTTGTTATGCGTCCTTATCAAATTGCCGCCACAGAAAGAATTTTGTGGAAAATTGAAAGTTCATACCTAGCCAAAACTTGGAGAACCACGGAAAGCGGTGGATATATTTGGCATACAACAGGTTCTGGAAAAACGCTGACGAGTTTTAAAGCGGCTCGTTTGGCAACTGAACTGGATTTTATAGATAAAGTATTTTTTGTTGTAGATAGGAAAGACTTAGATTTTCAGACCATGAAAGAGTATCAGCGTTTTTCGCCTGATAGCGTTAATGGTTCAGAAAGTACCACAGGGTTAAAACGTAATATTGAAAAAGATGATAATAAGATTATTGTGACAACGATTCAAAAACTCAATAACCTTATAAAAAGCGAAACAGAATTAGATATATACAATAAGCAAGTGGTATTTATTTTTGATGAAGCGCATCGTTCACAATTTGGTGAAGCTCAAAAAAATATCAATAAAAAGTTTAAAAAGTTTTACCAATTTGGATTTACAGGCACACCTATTTTCCCAGAAAATGCGTTAGGTTCGGAGACAACTGCTACTGTATTTGGTCGAGAGCTACATTCTTATGTCATTACCGATGCCATTAGAGATGAAAAAGTTTTAAAGTTCAAAGTAGATTATAACGATGTACGCCCTAAGTTTAAAATCATTGAACAAGAACAGGATGAGAAAAAATTATCAGCAGCAGAAAACAAAGAAGCATTGCTACACCCTGAAAGGATAAAAGAAATATCTCAATATATTCTTAATAATTTCAGAGTGAAAACGCATCGTTTAAATGCTAATGGAAAAGGGTTCAATGCCATGTTTGCAGTGAGTAGTGTTGATGCTGCAAAACTTTACTACGAAACGCTGAAGGCTTTACAACGGGAAAGTAGTAAACCTCTTAAGATTGCTACAATCTTTTCTTTTGCTGCAAACGAAGAACAAAATGCTATAGGTGAAATCACGGATGAAACTTTTGAACCTTCGGCAATGGACAGCAGTGCAAAAGAGTTTTTAAGTTTAGCAATTAAAGACTATAATGACATGTTTAAAACTAATTATGGAGTAGAAAGTACGGAGTTTCAAAATTATTATCGTGACCTTGCTAAACGAGTGAAAAACAAAGAGATTGACCTGTTGATTGTTGTAGGAATGTTTTTAACAGGTTTTGATGCCCCTACATTAAATACTTTATTTGTTGATAAAAATCTTAGGTATCATGGTTTAATGCAAGCTTTTTCGAGAACAAATCGTATTTACGATTCTACCAAAACCTTTGGAAATATTGTCACTTTTAGAGATTTGGAACAAGCTACTATAGATGCCATTACTCTTTTCGGAGATAAAAATACTAAGAACGTTGTACTTGAAAAAAGCTATAAGGAATATATGGAAGGTTTTAGCGACATTGCAACTGGTGAAGCACGAAGAGGATATATAGATGTCGTAAAAGAGTTGAGAGAACGTTTTCCTAATGTGGACGAGATTGTTACGGAAAAGGACAAAAAAGAATTTGCTAAACTCTTTGGTGAATATTTACGAATTGAAAATATCCTTCAAAACTATGATGAATTCTCAAGTTTGAAAGCACTTCAAACAGTTGATATTAACGACCATGAGGCTTTAGAAAACTTTAAATCGACCTACTATGTAACAGATGAAGATATTGCAGTGATGCAAAAGATTCAAGTACCAGAAGAAAGAACCGTTCAGGATTATCGTTCTTCCTATAATGATATTCGTGATTGGCTTCGTCGTGAAAAAACTGGAAAGGAAAAAGAAAATTCCTCTATTGATTGGGATGACGTTGTATTTGAAGTAGACCTCTTAAAGTCACAAGAGATAAATTTAGATTACATTCTTGAACTTATTTTTGAACATAACAAAAAAATAAAAGATAAAGCTTTCTTAGTTGAAGAAGTACGTCGTTTAATACGTTCTAGTGTGGGGAATCGTGCAAAAGAAAGCTTAGTCGTCGATTTTATCAACCAAACAGATTTAGACGAAATTCAAGATAAAGCTAATATTATAGATGCCTTCTTTTCATTTGCTCAAGCAGAACAAAAACGTGAAGCAGAGGAGTTAATTAATGCTGAAGAACTTAACGAAGAAGCAGCAAAGAGATATATACTTGCTTCATTAAAAAGAGAATATGCCAGTGAAAATGGAACGGAACTTAATGAAATTCTACCTAAAATGAGTCCTCTGAATCCTCAATATTTAACGAAAAAACAGAGTGTTTTTCAGAAAATTTCTGCCTTTGTTGATAAGTTTAAAGGAGTAGGTGGGAAAGTTTAATTTAAGTAAGTAAATTTTGTTAAAAGGGCTATATCCGAGTTTAATTTTAAAATAGGCGATTATAAGGTTTATTTTCGAGCAGATTATACAGATTTGCATAAGTCTGAATGATTTAATGATGATGGTAATACCGCTTTCACTTGGGAGGTTTGTTTATGTACGTATTATATTTTCTTCTTTTATATGTTATTGGGCGTACATTGTCAGGTAAAAGGTAATGATGCTAATAATGGGGGATAAGTTAAAATGATTGCATTAGTTTTTTTCTTATGTTTATATTTAATTGGAAAAATATTTGAGTAGAGTCAAATGATAAAATGAAAGGAAACAAGTAATGGCAGCAGAAATAAAATACGAAATCAAAGAAACCCTCGGAACCCTATCAGAATCTCCAAAAGGCTGGTCAAAAGAACTTAACCTTATATCATGGAATGAGAAAGAACCAAAGTATGATTTAAGGGATTGGTCACCCGAGCATGAAAAAATGGGTAAGGGCGTTACATTGTCGGTTGAGGAACTAAGGAAGCTTAGGGATGCATTGAATGGGATGGAGTTGTAAAAATTAGTTTTATGGGGTAGTTATATGAAAGATGACAAAGATGTTTTTGAAATACTTGGAATAAATAGTAGAGAAGATTCTTATACTGAGTTGATTAAAAATGCGTTTGATAATTCTAAAGAATTTAAAGATAACTTCTGCATTTTATTTGCGGGATATAAGTCTGATGACTTTGAATTATCAGTAAGGTGTGCTTCTGTTTACATAGATATATCAACAAAAAATAAGGAAATTCCTGATATGATACTTTACTCAAAGAATAACAATGAGTTAATTCTAATAGAGAATAAAATCTTTTCAGGAGAAGGATACGAACAAACAAATCGCTATTCTAAATCAATTTTTTTGGAATCTGTTAAAATGCAATTTGAAATGAAGGATGCTAAATTTGATAAATTCTATTTTATAACTTTAGATGGTCAAAAAGCAAAAAGTGATAAATTTGTATCAATGTCATGGAGTAATATGATATCAGATTGTAGTAAAAATGTTGTGTTTCAAGATGAAAGATTGAAATTGTTAATGAATGATCTTATTGAGAAGTCCATTCACTATATGAATTTTAAGGAGCCGAGTGGCAATACAACATTTAAGCATTACTTTAAAAACTGTAAAAAATGGGTCACAAAATCCCGTGCTTTTGAAGTGGCTTTTAAAAATAGTTGTAAGGATATAGCAAAGAAATATAACGTGGAATATACCTTTGGAATTCAAAATAATAGAAATGGTGAACAACTTCTAATCGTATTTCAGAACCAACAGTGGATAAAATATAGTTTAAAGGCAATTAACTTAAATGATTTATCAGAAGAAGAACTAGATGAGTATGGCAATTGTAGAAATATACATGTTGAACTTAATTGGACGGAAAGAGAGAATCGAATATCTCTGTTCATTCATTACGAGACAAACCCATATTTAAAGAGAAGAGAATTGGAGAACTATCCTGCTAAACTTATTGAGCGGTATAATGAGAATAAGGAAATATTCAAACAGAAAGTTTATAGGCAAATTCCGTGTGGATGGATGAAAGTTGGAAGGTTCTTGACGGTAGCAAAAACTGAAATTAGTATTAAAGATGATACGACATGGTGTTCGATTTATGAATGGCTAAATACGAATTTTGATAAAGCATTTAAATGTATAGAAGCTAGCTTAGAAGAAATTAAGTGATTATTTGAAAAATAGGATTTTTAAGGAACTGAGAGAAATACTTTCGGTTCTTTTTATTTTTTGTAAAATATATTGACACAGACAATATATAGGTGTAATATTGTTTTAAACAATATTGTTATAGACAATAAAAAGGAGGCAAGTAATTTGATTGGTTTAGAATACATTTTACAGCTATATGGTATGCAACATCAAGAATTAGCAGAAAAGTTAGGAATTCGTAAACAGAATATAAATTTATGGGTTAAGGAAAAACAAAATATTTCTAAAAAGCATCTTCCTGCTTTAACTGAAATGTTTGGTGTTGATGAATCATATTTTCAGAAAGAACTTACTGATGTGGATAAATTAGTTGTTCAGAAAGAAAAACTTAGTAGAGAATTAAAGCCTGAAGTTGTTGGGTATCAGATGCAACTCATGATAGGAGAAAATGCAGATTTGACACAAGTACCTATATACAATAATGAGGTAATTAATGGGATTGAGATTGAAATTAGTAAAGCAAAAGTTATTGATGATTTTAGAGAAGTTGTTAGTACAGCTATATATGACTACGAAGTAAATACATTTGAACAATTAAATATGCTATTTAAAGAATATGGAGATAAACCTTTAATAAGAGATACTATAGATGCACTTTCTTATTATTTTAATGTATTACCTGATTGGGTTGGAGAAGCAGAAAGTGAGGAGTTTGTAGCAGATTTTATAAAGCTTGTAGAGAGATACTATGAGGATGGTAACTATTATATCGAAAACAGATAAAAGGTTTTCTGTAAGTAGTTGTGGAATAGCTGAGACTATTGTATCTATAAGCCTCAGAATTCATTTTTAAGCGATTTTATGGTTTATATAGTGGGTAACACGCAAAAAAGTTTTTTAACGAAATTAATAAAAAGTTTCTGCAATTTCCATTAAGGAAAATTTATTTTGGAAGATAAAACCCACTGATTTCAATATGTTCGGGGATTTTAAAATTTTACATATATTTACTAATAATACAATATTATTCATTTACAACCTGATATTACTGTGCTAAGTTAAAGGTAAATAAAGGCAGCAAGGAGGTGACATAAATGGTAAAACAATACACAATGCAAAAGCAAAATAGATATGTCAACACTTAAGAAATTCTTTAGTAGTTTAATTTTAATGACGTCTCAAGATTTCTATTATTTGTTTTCTGGTCTTATAACCATTCGGATAAATTCTATAATTCTTCAGCGTTGGCATTATGTGAGTTGTTTACCTAAACAATTAAATACGTTATGGTTACAACTGATTTTTCAATTTTTATATTGAATAAATAAGTGGATTACAAATCGTAAAATATGTAAGCCTTGGCTTTGTGTACCCTAAAATAGGGGAAATGATTAATAAAAGAAAGGAAAGGTAAATCTGAAAAATACTAATAATTACGAAAGGAGTGATGCGATTGATTGTAGGTTCGGACAAATAAAATAAGCCGTATTCTAAATCCTGATGTTGGCGCATCAAGAAGAATAGGCTCAATTAATATGTATTGTTAATAGTATACTCCAAAAATAAAGGATTATACAAGAAGTTATTAAAGATTTTGAAGTAAAAAGTTTAATTGTAGTTGATTATAAAATTTAATATAAAGGAGAAGTTTATATATGGACGAAAAAAATAATAAGTTAGTGCTACCACACTTTTATATAATTAAGCTAGATGCTAAAGATATTTTGAAAAGCCCTAAAGATGGAGTTCTATATAATAGTAAAGGTAAAGAGCTCCAATCAAAAACATATAGTGTAGAAGGCTTTGGAATAGAAGAGGCAAGAGAAAATGGAAAACTTATTTCTGTAGGAGATCATTCTCTGTTTGGAAATGTTAGAAAGATAAATAATAATCCTGCATCACAAAGACAAATTTGTAACCATGTTGAAATACTGAGAAATGAAATAAAACTGCTAAAAAATATAGATGAACCAGAGGAATCGGATAAATCAGTACAAGCTAATACTTTATTGAAAGAAGTACTAGCCGAGCTTGATGAATATCAATTTGTTAAAGAAGTAATTGCTGTAGAAAGTAATAAGGGAAATTATAAGAAATTTGCTGTAAAAGGTTTTTATTTCGGTGGAGAATACTATACAAGAAATCAAGCAAGCAGTGGAAACCTAAAAGGTAACACGGTTATATTTGTTAAAGATGATTACAATAAAATCATAAAAAATAAAATAGAATGTGGGCATAATCCAATTGATATAGAACCAGTTGTAGTACCTGCTAAATATGGAGCCTATGTAGGATTAAGTACAACGGGAACAACTTTTATTTCTACCCCAAGAGTTTTAGTTGTTCCAGATTTTAAATATGACATGAGAGGTAAAGGTGAGGTTGTTAATTTTGTACAAGAAAAGACAGATGCAGAAGGTAATATCATTAAAAACAACTATGAAGTAATACAAAAGGTATATGAAGATGAACTCTGTAGTTTTGATGGAATGGGGTTATGTGACCCGAGTTGGGCAGGTAGAATAAGCAAAAAAGAATTGGAGCTTGATTATATTCCAAGTGCATTTAATATACGATGTAATGGCATAAAAGGTTTGGTAGTAACCTTTGATTTTAAAGAATATTGCCGCAAATATGGTTTGACTACTTTGGTTAAAAGCATCAACAATAAGTGGGTTGATATAAATGATGTGGACATTATTTTAACGGAAAGCCAATGGAAGTGGCATAATCTTTATGATGATGATTGGGATAGATTTGCCCAGGTTCACAAGGAAATGAAATTAACTTGGGGTATACAAAGGGTTGCGCCAAAGCAGGATGCTGAAAATACAAGACTTAATTATCAGCTATTACAGACAAGTAATTTACAGGATAAAGATATAGATGAACTATTACAGCCAACAAAAGAATATTTTCAGAGTCTTGCAGAATGCAATGATATTGAAGCCATGTATCATTTACTTAAAGATATATTGGTTGATGATGACATAGATGAATATAAAGGTACCATCACAAATATGGCAGTACTTAAAAATAAAGATATGTTGAATGATGCTTATATTAAAGAAGAAATTCAAAAGAGCATTCAGGGCGCGATTAAAGAAGCAAAAGCAGGAAAAATCTTTTGCAGAGGAAATTACAGCTTTATGATTTCAGACCCTGTTGCACTTGCTCAGTGGATTATATTTAGGGATAAAACGAAAGTTCAAGGACTAATACCCCCTTATAAAGTTTATTCTAAGTTTTGGGTTGATAGGAACGTAAAGCAGATTGATGCATGTAGGTCTCCGATGACCGATATAGCAGAGCATAATGTACTAGATGTTATAAATTATGATGAAATAAGAACCTTACAACCATTAGATAGTGTATTAAATGATTTTAATTGGTACGAGTATATTACTTCGGGAATTATTTACAGCATTAATGATATAAGTACAATTATTCATAGTGATTCGGATTTTGATTCGGATTGCGTTTTGACTACAGACTGTGCAGCATTAATTCGCTCAAAATATGATGCTTTTCCTGTAACATATAATGCACAAAAGGCAAATATGAAGAAAAAACCATACAATATAAAGACTGCGGTAGAAAGTGATCTGCAAGGATTTGGTAATCAAGTAGGGCGTTTCTCTAATATGTCAACTTCTTTTTTTGCCATGCTACCGATGTTTGAAGGAGAAGAAAAGCAAAAGATATTTAATAATATAAAAATACTACGTTATATTATTGGACAAGAAATTGATAGTACTAAAACAGGTATTAAACCTAAATTGCCAGCAGAGTTTGTGTATGATGCAATAAAATATTCAGATGATGAAGAAGTTAGGCAAAAGAAGGCAGAGAAAAATAAATTAGCACCTAAATTTATGCCGTACTTTTTTAGATATTTATCTGATGATTATGATAAAAGATATACTAAATACTGTAGTCATATGAGAAAAATATGCCAAAAGTTTACGTTTATGACGCTTGATAAATTTCTTGCAATTCCACAGGAGGAACTTACTCATGCACAAAAGGAGTTCAAACAGGTTTTTGAGGATAATTCTCCTTTATTACTAACTGATTGTGTAATGAATAAAATTTGCTGGGAGTTAGAGAAGTTTGAAAAAGAAGTCTTGAAAGATAAATTTAAAGTTGTGGACAGTAATTTCGTATTACTGAGTTATGCTGAAGATATTGAGCTTGAGGAAGATGAGCAATCAAAGATATTAAGTATCTACAGAGATTACTATAAGCAGATATCACAGTTCACAAGAAAAATAAATGTTGCTGATAAAAATAATGATAAAGCTAGAAAAGCAGCAATGGTGGAACAAAAAAATAAATTAAACTTTACCAAGGAAAAAGAACTGCATTGTGTATGCGTTAATACTAAAAAGTTGTTTAGAAAGATAGTTAAAGCCTTGGAAAATGAGGATAAAACAAAAGTAAATAAA
>JAYFPL010000011.1:0-18380 GCA_034927775.1 Anaerovorax sp.
TTTTTACTTCGTCTCTTTTTAGAGTCCATGATAATATATTCATCTTAATCCATTCTTGCGAACTACTTTATAAAATTCAATGCATCTCAGCTAAAATGTTCTGACGTATTTTATTAATTCATCTGGCAATAAAGGCTTGCTGTAATAATATCCTTGTACATAATCACACTCATGTTGTTTCAGCCATTCCAATTGTTTTTGGTTTTCTACTCCCTCGGCAATTACTTTAATGTCTAATTTATGAGCCATATTTATGATGTTTTTTACGGCAATTTGATTATCCAAATCCTTAATTTGATCAATAAAAAACTTATCAATTTTTAAATGATCCACTGGAAGCTTTATTAAATTAAATAATGAGTTATAGCCTGTCCCAAAATCATCGATTGAAATTTTAAAACCAAATTTCCTTGCATCATTCAATAAGGATTTCACATAATCCAAATTTTTTATAACACCTCGTTCCGTTATTTCAAGTTCAATCATTTCAGGATTGACTTTATTATCTTTTATACACTCCTTTATAAATTCTACCAACTCATCAGTCTTTACATCTTTTGAAGAAAAGTTAATAGCTGCATTTATGTAAAAACCTTTTTGCTGCCATTGACTTAATTGCAATATTGTGTTTTCAATAACCCATTTCGTAATATCGTTTATGATTCCTATATTTTCTGCAATGGTAATAAACTGCTCAGGACTGATAAATCCTTTCTGTGGATGCTTCCACCTTAATAATGCCTCAACACCAATGACCTTATTTTCCTTTAGACTAATTTTAGGCTGATATACAAGATGCAACTGTTTGTTGCTAATTGCATCATGAAGAGATACTTGTAATTCATATTTCTCTTTATTTCTTTTTTCAGTTTCTGCATCATAAACACAAAGATCAAGTGAATCAGATGCTTGGTCCAATGCAAGTTCCATTTTTTTAAACAATTCATCTGCATTTGAGCTATGTGATGGGCAGTGAACAATACCAGCTTTCATTACCATTTCAATCTTAAATCCTTCGATGGAAACCGGCTCCCTAAATTGCTCTAAAAACCTCAGCGCTTTGATATACGTATCTTCTACATTGTATTTGGGTAGCACAACTGCAAATTCGTTATTATATATATAATAGAGGTCATAGGAAACAGAGGAATCAGAAAACATATAAATTGCTTTTTTCAATGAGGCTTCTCCTATTTTATAATCAATGGAACGATTAATGTGATCCATATTTGCAATTTGAAAAGCAACGAGAGAAAAAGATTCTTTTCTTCTTATACGTTTTGCTAAATCTATTTTTAATTTATTTGCATTTACCAACCCAATTTTTTCATTAAAAAACGCTTTATCAATTTCTTGTGTTTTATATTGTTTTATACGCTCAAATAAAAAACTCATAATAATTCCAATCACTGTAAAAATAATTAAACGAAAAATCCATTCTTTTGGTTCTTGCACTACTTCATTCATAACATTTTGATACATAAACGGACCTAAGCTGATTCCAGCAAAGACAGCAGTGATTGAAGCAAACTTAACATCCCCCCAAAAAGCCGCCATCAATATCGGAATATACATAAAATGAGTAAATGCAGATTGTGTTCCACCAGTTAAATATACAGTTTCATCCGTAAAAAGTATCAGTAACATAATAAAAAAAATCTTAGCAATTCGTTCTCTTGAATTTATATAATTTTTTAACATTTTTTCTTCCTTATCATTATTTATATGATAATTTATTATATCAGCTTCTATCATTACAATCTATTCTTTTAATTATTATTAATAATTATTTAATTTTAAATATAAAAAATAACCTGCTTTCATTGAAATTATTTGCAGGTTATTTTCAAGCCACTCTATTTTTCTGATAAACTTTTATATCAATTAAAATTTTATTGTTCTATTTGAAATTCTAATCTTTAAATCAAACACCTTTTCTTCAATATTTCGAATCACTTCTTCAAAATATTCATCACTCTTACCTGTAGGATCATCAAGACCCCAATCTTCACGATGCTTGCACGGTAAAAACGGGCAATTAACATTGCAACCCATTGTTATTGCAATATCAATGGATGGAATTTCAGATAACAGCTTGGTGCGCTGTGTTTTTGTCATATCTATGCCATAAATTTGTTTCATCATTCGAACCGCATCTGGATTAATACTGTCTTTTGTTTCCGTTCCTGCTGAAAAACTTTCAAAAACATCCGAAGCAAAGTGCTTTCCAAGTGCTTCTGCAATTTGACTTCTGCAAGAATTATGCACACAAATAAACGCTACTTTCATTATTCCACCTTTTTTAATATTTCGATTACTTCATCCTGTTTTAATATTTTGCCATAGGATACAACCTGACCGTTCACTACAAGTGCAGGAGTACTCATTACTCCATAGGCTGCAATTTTTGAAAAATCTGTAACATGTTCTATTTCAACATCCATTCCAAGCTGCTTTAATGCTTCTTTTGTATTTTGTTCCAGCTGATTGCACTTTGCACAGCCAGATCCAAGCACTTTTATAGAGATATTTTCCTCTTTGTTTATCTCAACCGTTGTTTTTTTCTCCTCTCCACAATTATTACAGCAGCAACATCCTTTTTCCTCTTTCTTTTTACCTAAACCAAACAATGCCATACTTTTGACCTCCTTATATTATTATATAGTTAACCATTCTTACCTATCCATTTGCACCTTTTACTTTGTTAGACAAATAAGAATGAAAACGCATTAAATAGATAACCAATTACTACAATTCCTATTGATACAATTGAAAAAAACAGGAAAAGAAGCTTTGGTTTAACCGCTTTTCGAAGCATAATCATAGATGGCAATGACAATGCAGTTACTCCCATCATAAAGGATAAAATGGTTCCAATTCCAACTCCTTTTGCAAACAGAGCTTCCGCGATCGGAATGGTCCCAAAAATATCTGCATACATTGGAATTCCCACAACTGTGGCAAGAAGAACGGAAAATGGATTCTTTTCACCTAAAATGGACTGTATTATTTCGGTTGGAATCCAGTTATGAATAATCGCGCCAATTCCCACACCAATGATTACGTACCAAAATACCTTTTTTACGGTTGCTTGCACCTGTTCTTTCGCATAAATAACACGTTCTTTTTTTGTAAGTTCGGGTGATTCTAAATCTACACAGGATGTAGATTTAATAAAGCTTTCTACATGTTTTTCCATCCCCATCTTTTCAATTAAAGTACCGCCAACGACAGCTAAGACTAATCCCACAACAACATAAGCAACTGCAATTTTTGCTCCAAAAATGCTCATTAGTAAAATCAACGAACCTAAATCAACCAAGGGGGATGAAATTAAAAAGGAAAACGTTACACCAACAGGTAATCCTGCACTGGAAAATCCAATGAAGAGCGGAATGGACGAGCAAGAGCAAAATGGTGTTACGGTTCCAAGTAAGGCAGCTAATATATTTGCACGAATACCGTAAAATTGCCCTAATATCTTTTTCGTCCTTTCAGGCGGAAAATAACTTTGAATGTAAGAAATAATAAAAATCAATACGGATAATAAAATAAAAATTTTAATCGTGTCGTAAATAAAAAACTGTACACTGCCTCCTACCCGTTCTGTTACATCCAGCCCCAGTGATGTAAGTCCATTTCCAATTAATGTATTCAACCATTTCATCGCTAATATTTGATTTTGAAAAAACAGCCAAATCATCTTTATTATTTGCATAATGAGTCTCCTTAATCTAATTTAAAAATATTATTTAAAATTTTATAGATTGATATAACTAAAATTATCGATATATACTGCTTTTTTAAAGCTATCACATGGATAGCTTTTGAATCAACATTTCAATTATTTTAATACAATCTAAATCATTTAAATTATTTACAACAAACCTTTTCAACCGAAGAATCTAATTCAGTAAGCTTTTCTAGCAATTCTCTTGCATATTTTCTACCTTCTTGATTGATAGAATAATGAATCCACTTGCCTTCTTTTCGTCCGGTTACAACCCCAGAATCACACAAAATTCTCATATGGTGCGAAAGTGTGGATTGACTGATATGAAGATCCTCCAATAATTTACAGGCACATTTTTCACCACTTTGCAACAACTCCAAAATCATTAAACGATTTTCATCACAAAATGCTTTAAATACCTTTGCATTTTCTTGATACATAGATGTCATACCCTCACCTCACATTATATTATATTATGCTTTCATAAATAAGTTACCAGACAAATCGAAATTTGTCAATATGAAAACTGATCAACTATAAAAAATACGATTTATCCGAACAAATGCTTAGAATGAACACTCTAATTTATTTCGCATACAATAAAATGATAATTAAACTTAGAAAGAAGGTGTAAAAATGAAAAAACTGAACCCTCAAAAAGTATTCGTTCAATATCGAGATACAATGACTCCTTATGAACCGATTATGCAGCGAAGATATACAATTACCCATTCCGATATCACTGCAGAATTATTTGTATTCATCTCGGAAGAATATGCAGAAGACCAAATAACGAGAATGCGAGATGAAGTAAGGATTTCGTGGGAACAGGATAAAAACGATATTGCTCTAATGGGATATGTCATAGTTGATGGAAAAGGAGTAATCGGTAATCCAAAAATCAGATATACTACTTTTTATAATCAGATGCCAATTGCCTTACAAGCATTGCGTCAAGCAGATCGTTTTTTATTTGATCAAAATCCATATCTTGATAATGCTCCAGTACTTATTCACTTTATTTCAAGCAATCCTACATATGATAAAACCTATGACTTTGGATCTATTGGTGATTACAAGTAACGGATTAATAAAAGAGCAGCCAAAAGAGAAAGGCTTGCTCCAAAAGAAAACGGTGCCACTGCACCAAAAACATTCCATAATGCGCCTGCAATTATACTTGCAGGCAAGAGCGCAATTCCTACAAGAGTTGCATGTAAACCTAGCATTGTCCCTTTTAAAGCAGGCGGTGAAATCTCTGCAATCATTGCCCGTTCTGTTCCAGAAATTAATGCGGTATAAATTCCATAACAAATAAAAGAAATAATTAGTGTAGTGGCATTCGTTGCAAAAGCAAATCCAAAATATACACTGGCAAAAACAATATATCCAGCGACCAATACATTTTTTCTTCCAACTTTATCGGATAATTTTCCAAACGGAAAGGATAGAATTGCCGCTGAAAGATTATAGACCAGATAAAGCAATACTACATTTGTATCACTAAATCCAACACTCTTTGCTCGTAGTAAAAGAAATGTATTCGAAGAATTTCCCAGAGTAAAAATAAAGACAATCAATAAATAAAGCTTTAATTTTCCATCAAGCTTTTTCATTCCATCCCAAAATGGTTCTCTCAGCTTTGTTTGCGTTGACTCAGTTTCTTCCTTAACAAGAAGCAATGCAATTAACCCTATTATCATTGGAACAATGGAAATAAGAAATAGCTTTTCATAATTAAAATTTCCTTGTGCATTTACAAGCAGCAAGTAAGCGATCAAAATACCCAATGCTGAGCCTGCCATATCGAGTGCTTTATGAATGCCGAAGGCTTGACCCATACTATTTTTATCAGCGCTTTCACTAAGAAGGACATCCCTTGGTGCAGTACGAATCCCCTTCCCAATTCGATCGATGATACGTGCAAACAAGATTCCAACCCATGAAGCAGCAAACACAAGAGCTATTTTATAGAAAAGACCCATAGCATAACCACAAAAGGCAATCGGTTTTTTCTTTTGATATTTGTCTGTAAAATAACCGCTAAAAACTTTTAATAGACTCGCCATGCTTTCCGCAATTCCTTCAATGATACCTACTATAACAGGAGTGGCACCAAATGAGGACACAAGATAAAGGGGTATTAGAGGATAAACCATTTCTGCACTGATGTCAGAAAAGAAACTGACAAGCCCTAAATACATAATATTCTGCATGTATCAATCCTTTCATAAAAATGAATCTATGATATTTTAGCATGGTCATCAATTATCATATCCTCGCTTCCAGATATCAAATGATTTCTTCATTCTCTAAAATATCCTCATTTGTAGAATCTATACTATTTATGCATTTATCAACATTAATATTTGCGATATATACACCACCGATAACTAAAACAGTTCCAATTAGTTGTCCAAAGGAAAATGGTTCATTTAAAATGATAACTCCGGCTAAAATGGCTACAATTGTAGAGATTCCTGCAAAGGATGCTGTTTTATTTGTTCCCATATGAGATATAGCAATATTGTACAATAAAAAAGCAAGAACAGAAGAACCAATTCCCAAATAAAGAATCGCTACTAAAAAATCGATGTTCGTAATTGGGAGCAGGATAAAATCTTTTATAGTTCCAGCTCTGCCATTTTCAATCAAAGCTATTGCGGTGAAAAAAAACGCTCCTAAAGCAATCATGACATACGTTTTATCTACATCAGTAAAATCAGCAGCCTTTTGTGAAAAGACAGCATATAGGCTATAGGAAAGTACAGCAAGAAATAACATAAAATAACCAATCGGATGAAACGAAGCTTCCATACCTTTTATAAGTACAATACACATAATTCCTATGGCAGTAATACTAATTCCTATTATTTGCCATTTATTTGGCTTCTCTTTTAGAATTAAAGCAGAGCATATTAATGTTACGATTGGAATACACGCAATAAATGTGCCGCTTTCTGAAGCCGTTGTAAATTGAATGCCAAATGTTTCTCCAATAAAATATAAGATTGGCTGAAAAATTGCAATCATCAAAAGTGGTTTTATTGATTTCCCTTTTATATTAAGTTTAATGAAACGTAAGCAGATGCAAATATTAAGTACAATAAATGCAAGAATAAAACGCCAGCTTAATAAAGTAACAGGTGATATTAAGTTAGTAATTTTTTTAGTAAAAATATTGCTGAAACCAAATAATAATTCACAAATTAAGACACATATGATTCCCATAATAACTTTTTTCTTTTCCATTTTTTCCATATCTTTTACTCTTTCCTATCACTACATAAATTATCATAATATATGCTATTTTCTTTCTATAGACAGTGTATCATAAAGACCATAAAACACAACCATATAATGGAAAATTTAGTGTGTAATACAATATTCATAATCACTAGTAAAATTATGATTTCATATTCATACTCCATTGAGCCAACTGGATTAAAATAGGAATCAGTCCATCACATTTTTGTGTGGCAGTATATTCGACATGCGGAGGTATTTCCATAAACTGCTCTCTCTTTACTAATCCGTCTTGCTCCAATTCCTTTAGTGCATTTGCGAGCATCGTATTGGAAATACCTTTCATTTTTCGTTTTAATTCATTAAATCTTGTGGAACCATCCCGATATAAAGAACATAGAATTTGTACTTTCCATTTACCTCCGATGATTCTCATTGCATCTTCTAATGGGCAAATATCAGAGCAGGGACAACACTCTTTCCTTTCTGTCATACTCAACTTCTCCTTACTTAGTGATTTTTTTTTGCGTACTTGTGGGTTATAACTTAGTACGGTAAAATTATTTTACTAAATAAAAATAATAGAGTAAAGAAAAAAGGAGACTAAAATGGAAAAAGTAATTCAATTTTTAAAAGAAAATCCAGTTTTTTATTTTGCAACGGTGGATGAAGGACATCCAAAAGTTCGGCCTTTTGGCTTTAGCATGCTATACAATGGGAAGCTTTACTTTGGAATTGGAAAAAACAAGAAAACATTTCAGCAAATATTAAAAGTTCCACATGTTGAAATTTGCACTTGCTCTCAGAACCAAGAATGGATTCGTATCCATGGAGAAGCATGTATTGATGAATCGCCTGATGCACTAAGTACTGCTTTTGAAACATTACCTTTATTAAAGCAAATATATAATGATACTACAGGTCAAGAGTTAGGTATGGTATACCTAACAAATGCAGTTGCAGAGATTGCTGATATGAAAGGAAACTTTGAAGAAATCAAATTGTAAGTACATAAAAAAACCGCCATTTGAATGAAAGTATATTTCTTTCATTCATGGCGGATTTTTTATGCTTTTTTATCAATCGGTTTTTAAGTAATATATAAATATCCCATCATCTATATAGGAAACAAACATTTAGAAGTAATCTGTTTATTCTATAATTAAATGGTAAATTTTATTTTTTGTTGTTTGGTTTAATTCTTTATTACATCTTTGTCCTGTGAATCTTACATTCGGATTGTTTTTATAGGCAGATAAATAATCTGTTTCTTCAGGAATTTTTTCCTCTTTCCATTGTGCTTTTTCACAACCTACAAGCATAAATGCCGCTTTTGGACACATATGTACAATGGTTTTCTCAGAAAGCACCTCAGATAGTTCTTTCATGAGTGGATAAGTAAACCACTCTACCATTTTCTTCCCATATCTAGGTCCTATAATATTAAGTCCACCCGAAGAATCAGAGTAAAAAAACAGATTACACCCTATTTTTTCAGCAGCAAGTAAATAAGTAACCAAATCGCTTCTGACTCTATCGCATACTTTTTTCATTACATCCTGTTTCATTGCACATGTCATAAACACTTTCTGAATGTCCATGAGAGAGTTCAGCATATCAAAGATACCTCTGACTTCTAAGGCAACGGTCTCACCACGTTCTATCAGCATTTGACAAGCTTTTAAAAGCTCTGCCATTCTACCTTTTGATGGATCGATTGCAGGAAGATTTAAGACTTCTTCCGTATCATTTAAAATATCAATATCTTTTCTCGGACCAAGCGGTGAATCATCATACTTGATTTTTCCACCAAGGTTTTCAGCTTGGACGCAAGTATCCAACGGTAGTTTACAAAAACTGCTGTTATTATCCTCTTTGATTTTCAGTGCCAGCTTAACCATATCTTCCGCATTCAAATACAAATCCGGAAGTTTTAACCCTAAAGACGCTGCATACTCAGGCGTAACCCCCCTAAAATCTGCATACTGACATTTAAAATCAATTAATTTAGCCATCATTAAATCCTCCTCTTTCTAATCATTTTACATATGCTGTATTTGCTAAATTTATTTAACCACTAAATTACAGAGCAATCAAAGATCATATACGCTTTACAATAATCTGTAACTCAATAATTATTTTAAGTTAATTATATACCCTTAAAAAAAAATTACCACAATATTTAGTTATTTTTATAAAAAGGATGGTTTAAATTTTAAAAACTTAAAATTAATCTTTAAAATTTAAGCTTTAGTACATAGATTATAAAAGTGCTCCAATAAAGATGGATGCCATGCGATTTTTGTCACATGGCATCCGTCTTTTTACTATTTTAAATTGAGCAGCAATTTAACTAATTATTACATTTATTCAGTTTCCCATGGTGTATAAAGGCAATAGCATTCCCTGGTTTCACCCATATATACCCATACATTATCCCCCATTTCCAACTTTTCATCAAATACCAAATTTGGTATAAAAAGCTTCAAGGAAACCCGCTTTGTCCCTCGGAGTGTCATACCCTCAGTGGTGGGATTGTCTTGAAAACTCTTGATTTTATTCTCTAAATCAAATATCCCTGTTTCCTTTGAGAGTATGGAAATAACCTTATCTGTCTCTGCATATACAATGTTATCCTGATTTTTAAACCAATTAATGTTCATCCTTTTATCCCCCATTCTGTTTTATTTCATAAAAAGTGGCTAACGCATCCATTAGAAATTTTATAAATTTTTTTCTAATAAATAAAAAATACTGTGACTTTATAGTCACAGTTCCGTTTTTAACTGTATCAATTAAATATATGCCACACGCAGCAATAAAATATTGCCGTATTTCGCTAACGAGACACGTGTAAAATTTATGTATGTCTTCTGACTTGCGTATCATCACCCTTTGCCGACCTTCCCAAGTTTCCTCAGTGGCTGCCATTTTTATGGCTACGGCTCAGATTCCTCGCTTACAGCGGCGGTACCGTCCCGGATTTTAACCGGAGTTCCATCTTAGCCATCAGCAGTATTTCTGCTAATGGAACATAAAATACATAATTACTTTATTTATTAAATTATAATACTATAAATTGATAGGCACCGATTTTCAACCAATGGCTCTTTTTTGGTGGAGTTGGTAATTGTAGATGTGAACCTATTTTTATAGGGGGATTTGAACTGTCACGCAACTTTACATTATGCTCATTAGCTTTATACTTACATGGTTTTATTTATTTTAAAAAGCAAGATAACATATAAAACAATATGAATCATCAATGCTCCTAAAGCAATCCATGCTGCAGTCGATAAATTTAAAATCACAAAAGTAAGAGACATTGCTGATAGGACAAATGTTGTTATAAACCACATAAAGTACGCCGCCGTTTTTCTCAATTGAACATACCGTTCATCGTTTTCATTTATCCTTGCTTTCTTTGCTAATTCAGGATTATATCTATACATTTTTTTGTTAATAATGGTTGAAGCAGCGGCACCTGCAAGACCAGCACCTATGCCTACAAATACCCAGCGCAATGTTCCAAAGCTTTCGGAAATAGTCGGAATCCAGACATCCATAGTAATATTTATTAAGACTGTTGTTACACCAACACACAGTGAAATCAAGCATATATATTTTTTGTTCTTCATAATGTTTCCTCCTCGTAAATGAATATTTCTTCAATGCTCATATTAAAATATCGTGCGATTTTAAATGCAAGTGTTATAGACGGATTGTATCTGCCATTTTCAAGTGAACCTATCGTTTGACGGGATACTTCTAAAATATCAGCTAAGTCCTCTTGTCTAATACCTTTAGATTTTCGTATCTCTTCAAGTCTGTTTTTCATTTCATAACCTCCAAACTAACGGAAAGTAAACTTTCCATTAGTAGTATAACCGTTAGAACATATAATGTCAAGCAAACTTTCCATAAATTTAAAAAATAATAGCAGACGATATTTCACATCTGCTAAAGGGTATATAAATAATCTTTAGTTTCATTATAGTAGAAAATAGGCATAAAAAAGACATACCTTCCTATTGTCGGAAGATATGTCTTTGGTGCGGTCGAAGGGACTTGAACCCTTACGGTGTTACCCACACGGCCCTCAACCGTGCGCGTCTGCCGATTCCGCCACGACCGCATATCGTGTTTTATCACGATATTAATTTTAACATATCAAATCATTGATGTAAAGTTTTTTTTAACGAGTAAACTCACATCTCCAATCAGAACAACCACGATACAAATCAAAAAACGTAGGTGACATCTTTCCTTTTAAACTAAGAGATGCATTCGCACCATAGGTTTTGTAAAAAAGACAATAATACGGTATTTCTTCATTTAATGTTTCTTTAATCTGAGAAAAAGTAGCTTTACGCTGTTCTTCCGTAATACCAGATTGCATCTTATCGAGTAATGTATCTAATTTATTATTGGAATATCCAATTGGATTGGAATACTGAGAATGCAGCAGAAAACGCATATCATAATTATCGGAAATTTGGTAACCTCCAATATAAATATCATAGTCCTTATTTGCTAAAGCAGATTGATATGCTTCCCAACTTTTTTCTTCAATTTGCACATGAATCGGTAATTTTTCCAATCCCGACTTTATAATTTGTGCTGCAACTTTCCTTGAATCATTGTTTCCATTTACCATAATTCGAATGGTAAGCTCTTCATTTTCTGAATTTTCAAAAATACCATCTCCATCTCGATCAATGTAGCCTGCTTTCCCAAGAAGTTGTTTTGCTTTATCATAATTAACCTGAAGTAAATTTTCTTTTCCGTTGCTTCCCAAATAACCTGGATAATAAATGGAATCGTTTAATACCCCACTACGAAAATACCCAGTTTCCATAATTTCTTCCGCGTCTATCGTATAGGCAATCGCTTTTCGAACTCTTTGATCCTTTAAAGCTTTTTTATTTACATTAAAACCAACCAATTCTACTTCATTGGAAGGAAAAGAAATCAAATTGACATCATTGTTATTCAATAAAGTATCACGATTAATTTCTTTAGAAAATGCAATGGACAAATCCTGTATCTCAAATAAATTAATCGCATCCATTTGACTTGGAATGATACGGAAAACCAATTGATTGCTTGGAATATTTCCATTATGATATTCAGAAAAACCTTCTAATATAATTTCTTGTACTCCATTGATTCTTTTAATTTTATAAGGGCCAGTTCCAATTGGTTTAAAATCGTTTGTTGCAGTTCGTATGCTTTTGTCCTTTTTAGAAGATGTCTTCGGCATGATTGGAAATGTTAAATTTTCAATCGCCATATCCTTTGCTGATTTAAACGTAATTACAACAGTTTTATTACCTTTGGATGATACCGACTTTATTTTATTAATATAGTTTTTATACAAAAAAGAATTTGAATATAATACGGATAAATACGTATCAATGCTATATTTTACATCGTCAGCAGTTAAACTAGTACCATCATGCCACTTTACCCCATTCTTAAGATTAATTGTTACAGATGCTTTTTCTTGATCATATTCGTAAGAGGAAGCTAAAAGCGGTACAGCCTGCAGCGTCTCATCTAAAGTGAATAAGCCTTCATAAATCAATTTATGCATGTAATAAGCATCTTCATCCACTGTATTGAATGGATTTAATGATCGTATTTTTTGAATGGGAATTTTAATCTCATTGGATGTGATTACTTGAGGTTGTTCTTCATCGGAACCAGACAAAAAAGGGACAGCCTTGCTGCAACCAGTAATACTAGAGCATCCCAGCAGAATAGCTAAAATAAGTAAAAGTCGTTTTTTAAACATTTTGCACTCCAATAATTATTTATACTTAATGATTTATAAATTTAAAAGTAATTGATCCACTTGCGCGTATAAGTTTGCTAAATTTGAAGAATTATCGATTATGACATGTGATTTTTTTCTTTTTTCTTCTGCATTCATTTGTTGTAAAATACGTGCTTTTACATCTTCTTTCGAAAGCTTATCTCGTTTCATAACACGATCAATTCGAAGTTCATCCTTCATTTCTACAAGCCATACCTGATCCACAATTTTATCCATACCTGTTTCCAATAACAAAGGAGCATCAATAATAACAAAAGGTACTCCTCTCTCTGTTTCATTTTGCAACTTTTTCTGAATTTGCTCAATGATTTTACCATGCATGATTTGATCTAATCTTAATTTTTTTACGGAGTCAGAAAAAACAATGGAACCCAGCATTTTACGATTTAAAGATCCATCCTCCAATAAGATTTCTTTTCCGAAGAAATCTGTTAGTTCATTTAGCGTATCACTTCCAGGAAGTACAATTTCTCTTGCAACTTCGTCTGCATCGAGCACAATGATTCCTTTTTTACGCAAATATCTTGAAACGGTTGATTTTCCGGAACCAATTCCTCCTGTAAGACCAATCACTTTCATTTTAAATCTACCCCAATCTCTATTTTAAATCATACCAGTTATCTCCTGTATTTAAATCTACAGACAATACTACATGCAATTCTACGGCTTTTTCCATATTTTCTACTAATAATTTTTTTACCTGATCAAGCTCATCTCTATGCGCCTGTAAAATTAATTCGTCGTGCACTTGAAGAATTAAGCTTGATTTCATTTTGTTTTTTCTCAACTCGTTGTGCACCTTAATCATTGCAATTTTAATAATATCGGCAGCACTTCCCTGAATTGGCGTATTCATTGCCAAACGTTCTCCGGCTTGACGTACCATATAATTACTGGCATTGATTTCCGGGATGCTTCTTCGTCGATTTTTGATGGTCGTTACATAACCCTTTTCTTTACAGGATGCTACCTGTTCATCCATAAACATTTTTACTCTGGTATACTTTTTAAAATATTCCTGGATGTATTTTTCCGCTTCCTTTCTACTAATGTTTAAATTTGAAGAAAGACCAAATCCGCTCATTCCATAGATAACACCAAAATTAACAGCCTTTGCATCACTTCTTTGTAAGCTGGTAACATCTTCTTCTGCCACTCCAAAAACCTTAGCTGCTGTAATTTTATGAATATCATCTCCATTATTAAAAGCTTCAATCAAAGAAGGATCTTCTGACATATGAGCTAAAACACGTAGCTCAATTTGTGAGTAATCAGCGCCAACTAATGTAAATTCGTCACTTTCAGGTACGAATGCTTTTCTTAGTTTTCTTCCCAATTCCTGCCGAATCGGAATGTTTTGTAAATTTGGTTCTGTACAGCTAATTCTTCCAGTAGCTGTTACTG
This sequence comes from Anaerovorax sp., assembly GCA_034927775.1. Taxonomy (GTDB): domain Bacteria; phylum Bacillota; class Clostridia; order Peptostreptococcales; family Anaerovoracaceae; genus IOR16. The sequence goes on from JAYFPL010000011.1 coordinate 14,223, forward strand.
TCTGCTGAAAATGCGCATGAATCTTCCCTTCGGAATCCACCAAAGGTAAAAGTCCTTCGATATAAGTACTGTTTAATTTGGTGAGCATACGATATTCTAAAATCAGAGGAATAATGGGATGCTCATCTAATAAACGTTCCAAAATATCCGCTCCCGTAGCATAACCTGTCTTTGTCTTTTTTGCACCACTTAATTGGAGCTTTTCAAATAATATTACTCCCAATTGCTTCGGCGAATTGATGTTAAATGATTCACCTGCTAAATCATAAATTTTATCTGTGAGTTCTTGAATTTGTCTTGTAATATTCGCACCAGTTTCCATCAAAGTATCCTTATGAACCGCTACACCTTGACTTTCCATCGAAGCTAAAACGGTAATCAAAGGCAACTCAATTTCATAAAATACATCTTCTAGCCCCTCAGTGGAAAGCCTTTCTTTTAGTAAGGGTTCCAAACAAGCAACTGCTGTACACCATTTTGCACCGTATTCCTCATACTGCTTTGCTTGATTTGAAAAAAGGTCCATTTGGCTGCTTCCTGCTAAAAACTCCTTCTCATCGGGAATTTCTTGCTGAGTATAATCAAACAATAGTGTTTTTAATTCATATTTACTTCTAGTTGGATCAAGTAAATACTGCCCAATTGCACTATCAAAAGCAGTGTATAAATGATTTGGTGAAAGTCCATTGGACAAAAAAGCAAAATACTCATTTTGTAACTGATGACCAGAAAATTTTACAACATTAGTATTCAATAATTGAATGAACGCTTCCCAAACACCATTTTTCTCCGTACAAAGATAATAAGAAGTGTCCCCAATTAAAAGAGAAATTCCATAAATGATTGGTTTCCCTTTATGATTGTTATCCGTAAAAGTCTTTAAATACACGGGAGTTTCTTCAGAAATTGCTTTTTGGACAAGTTCCATTTCCTCGGGTTCTCTAATTGTTTGAATCGATTTTACCTCTTTTAAAATCAGAGCTGCATCACTAGTTAAAGAAACCTCTTTTGATGCATTAGTCATAATCCCTTCCTGTGAAAGCTTTTTTATTAAACTTTTAAATTCAAGCCTATGATAAAGTTCCATTAACTTTTTATAATCTGGTTCCTGCATCAAGCATTCAGAGAAATCGATTTCAATGGGTACTTCAGTATAAATAGTAGCCAGTCGCTTACTCATCATTGCAAGCTGGGCATTTTCTTCTACTTTTGTCCGCAGCTTTGCATTACTGATTTCTTCAGTATGCATTAAAAGATTTTCTACACTGCCAAACTGTAAAACTAGTTTTTGTGCAGTCTTCTCGCCGACTCCAGGAAGACCCGGTATATTATCTGATTGGTCTCCCATAAGCCCCTTATAATCAATAAATTGCTCTGGTGTAAATCCATATTTATCGATCATCGCTTGCTTATCATATAATTCAAATTCAGAAATCCCCTTTTTCGTAATCATAACCTTAGTAATCTCAGAAGCCAATTGAAGTTCATCACGGTCTCCGGAGATAATTAAAGGAAACATTCCCTCTTTTTCAGCCTTTTTAGCGGATGTGCCAATAATATCATCTGCTTCAAATCCATCAATTTCAAGCATTTTTATATTCATTGCTTCCAATACTTCTTTTAAAAGCGGTAATTGCATTGCCAGTTCCATTGGCATTTTTTTTCTTCCTGCCTTATACGCTTCATATTCTACATGACGAAAGGTTGGTGCCTTTCGATCAAAAGTTACCAGCATATATTCTGGGGTTTGCTCTTTTACCACTTTACTTAACATATTAAGAAAACCGTACACCGCATGGGTATACAGTCCGTCTTTCGTCATCATAGGTTTTTGTATGGCATAATAAGCTCGATTAATCAAACTATTTCCATCAATAATTATAATTTTGTTGGTTTCCATACAATACTCCTTACTTCATTCACATTTTCTCCATTTTCATTCACTAAAACATTTACATGAAAGACAATGGAATCCTCTTCGATTGTTTCATAATTTTCCAAAACATACGTTGTATTAGAGAGTTGCTCTTCCAACCATTCACCATGATCTAAAATGGGTTCTGAGATATGAATGCCCTCTGGAGAATTGGTTATAGTAATCGATATGGTTTTTCCATTTCCCTGTACTTCATATACTTGACTTTTTCCTGCAACTGAATGCTTTGATATGTTTTTATAAGTTACTTGTTGGTTATTAAAAATATCTTGATAAAGCTTTTTTACAATTTGTGATATTTCATTTGTAATTTCTTCGCTGGAGGATGATTCTTCCATATTTATATCAATATAAGTATCATCATTTAAAACAGCAAAAGAATTTTGTTGATTGATCATTTCTACAATTTCAAGTATTTTTTCTTCACTGCAGCGGTTGAATTCTTCTGCCGTACCTGAATAAGCAATACTTCTTGATGGTTTCGCAGAGAGCGTTTGCAGTGAACTATCAGACGAATGAGTTTCCTCTTGTACTATGCTTTTTTTAGGCATTTCACTCATATTATTTCTGTCTTTCTGAGTAATTTGTACTTGATCATTTTCTTCAATTTCTTCATTTGTGATCGTTCCCAATGTCTTTTCTCGCTTTGTTTCATCTTCTTCTAATTCTTCTAAATTCTCGTCATGAACAGTACCATATTTCTCGTCAACTTCTTCAAGTACTTGATCCGTTTCTTTATTATAATCCTTTAATGATAGATTTGCAGGCATAACTAAGTTTCCGTCCTTTAAGAAGAGGACCGAAATGAACCCTACAAAAAATACTGCAGCAACTGCACTCCAGCGTTTCAAAACTGTAATCTTTTTTCTCTTTTTCTCAATTTGAAGCGCATGTTTCAATCTTGAATTAAATTCATCAGGTACAGGAATCGGAGGAAGATCATGAAGTAAGTCTATGATTTCATTTAACTGTTCATCCTGATTTTTTGAAAGAATCGATTCATCAAAATCATTTTTAATTGTCATTTTTATTCCTCCTTCCTTTTTCTTTTTATATGTATATTTAGACGAAATTTTTTTCATTATGTTCCATAATAATTTGTTTTAATCGCTTCCTTGCACGATTGATTCTTGATTTAACTGTTCCTATCGAGCAATCTAATATTTCCGTCAATTCCTGATACGAGAATCCTTGAATATCGCGTAAGACAATAATTTCTTTTTGATCCGGATGTAACGTTTCGATACAATCGAGTAAAAACTGAGATTTTTCTTTACGCTCCAAAGCTTCCCACGGAGTCGGCCCGGGATCCGGTACCTTAACAATAGGTTCTTCTTCCTCTTTTTCATAGATTGTGGTCACAATTTTAAGATTGCTGTTTTTCCTCAACATATCATTGCATGTATTGACTACAATTCGATAGACCCACGTATCAAAGCTACTTTCACCTTTAAATTTCCCTAAATGGCGAAAAACCTTAATAAAACTTTCCTGCAAGGCATCCAAAGCATCCTGCTCATTACGCATATATCGCCATGCAATATTATAAGCCTTTGTTTTGCAGCCCTCTATGAGCAATTCAAAACTCGTCTCATCGCCGGTCTTTGCCCGCGTAATTAGCTCCTTCTCCCTTTTGTCCACCTTTAAACTTCTCCATTTTCCCAATCAATTATTTAATAAAATCACAAGCTGCTTTTAATCCATATGCAGACTTTGCCGTTAAAACAGCTCGATTAATTGCTCTCGCCATAACCTCCGTTGCCAATGCCCCAACTGCATCCGGAAGCACGTCCACTTCACCCGTTGCCAATGCAAAGACGGTATCCCCATCGGCCATAGTATGAACCGGACGGATGGATCTTGCTAATCCATTTTGTGCGATTGAAGCCAGTTTATTTGCCTGTGACTTTGTTAATCTTGCGTTTGTTACAATACATCCGATAGTTGTATTTCCGTTAAATATATTCCGGTTTTCTTCATATTGCGCATACATAATTTCTTCAGTATTTCCAATCGTCTTATGATCTTCATTTAAAATTCCAGCCAAACGTTTACCACTATCCAAATCGATTATATCACCCAAAGCATTCACTGCTACAATAGCACTAACCTGCAATCTTCCAATTTGAACAGCGTAGGTACCGAGTCCGCTTTTCATCATATTCGCCGGTCCAAGGAATTTACCGACTGTAGCACCAGTTCCTGCACCGACATTGCCTTCT
>JAYFPL010000095.1:0-1744 GCA_034927775.1 Anaerovorax sp.
TATTTTATTCATCCTGAGTATTTACTTTGGTCATCGGTAATGGGAGCGATTGCTATTTTTAAGCATCGACAAAATATAAAACGAATTTTGCATGGAGAAGAAACGAAAATCAGTTTTAAGAAATAAATTTTGGAGGAAAAAAATGAATAAAAAAATTGCGGTATTGGGTGCCGGAAGTTGGGGAACCGCTTTAGCAGTGACTCTAAGTACAAATGGTCATATGGTAAATATGTGGGATATTAATGCAGAGCATGCAAAGGAATTGAAGGAGAATCGTGAAAATAAAAGATATTTACCGGAAGTTTTCTTCAATGAATTATTAAATATTTCTATGGATGCAGAGGAAGCCATTCAGGGAGCAGATATTGTATTGTTTTCCGCACCGGCTCAGCATTTTCGAAGTGCATTAGAAAATGCAATGCCTTATTTAAAAAAGGATATGGTTCTTGTCAATGTTGCAAAGGGAATTGAACAAAAAACTTTACTTCGTATGTCTCAAATTGCGATGGAAAAGGTACAGGATGCAAATTATGTTGTACTTTCAGGTCCTTCTCATGCAGAAGAAGTGGGAAGAGCTATGCCTACGACTGTAGTTTCTGCTTCAAAGGATATTAAATTAGCAGAATACATTCAGGACGTATTCATGTCGGATACTTTCCGTGTTTATACCAATACTGATGTGGTTGGTGTTGAACTTGGGGGCGCATTAAAAAATATTATTGCTTTGGGTGCCGGTATTTCAGATGGTATGGGCTTTGGTGATAATGCAAAGGCTGCAATGATGACCAGAGGTATGACAGAGATGGCTCGCTTAGGAGTGAAGTTGGGTGCGGAAGAAAAAACGTTTTCCGGCTTAACCGGTATGGGAGATTTGATTGTAACCTGTACAAGTATGCATAGCAGAAACCGTCGCTGCGGAATTATGATCGGAGAAGGGCTGAAGCCTTCAGAAGCGACAAAAAAAGTAGGTATGGTTGTAGAAGGGATGTTCACAACAGAAGCTGCTTATGAGCTTGCACAGAAAAATAAAGTAGAAATGCCAATTACTGAAGCCATTTATCAAGTCGTAAATGAAAAAATTGATGCTAGAGAAGCAGTGAGTGCATTAATGAGCCGCAGTAAGAAACATGAAACAGAAGATTTAATGATTCGATAAAATCAATGAATTTGGAGAAAAGTGAATGAAAGATAATCAACCAAATAGATTTTTTATACAAACCTTTGGTTGCCAAATGAATGAACGTGATTCTGAAACCATTGCCGGTATGCTTATCGAACGGGGATATGTACCAACAAATAATAAAAAAGATGCAGATATCGTTCTGTTAAATACCTGCAGTGTGCGAGAAAATGCAGATCAACGTTTCTTTGGGACTTTAGGGCAGTTAAAAAAAATAAAAGAAGAAAGGCCATCCTTTGTTGTAGGAGTATGTGGTTGCATGATGCAGCAGCAGCACATTATTGACACCTTAAAAAGTAAATACCCATGGGTCGATTTGGTCTTTGGAACGCATAATATTCATACATTTCCGCAACTTATCGAAGGTGTTTTAGCAGAGCGAAAAAAGATTGTAGATGTATGGGAAGAAGCTGGCGAAGTCGTGGAAGGATTGCCGGCAAAAAGATTATATCCTTTTAAGGCCTTTGTCAATATTATGTATGGGTGTAATAATTTTTGTACCTATTGCATTGTTCCTTATACGAGAGGAAGAGAACGCAGCAGAAGACCGGAAGAGGTCATTTC
>JAYFPL010000117.1:0-1888 GCA_034927775.1 Anaerovorax sp.
CCTTAATTTTTAAAGCTTCTTCCAATGCATTAGCATCATCTGGATTTAAAATGCTTGGAACGCCGTCTCTAATGATAGTTTTCTTAACCGGGTCGATTCTTACTTCACTCGTATCCGGAACTTGCTTTGCACAAACAATAATTCTCATTCTAAATTTCCTCCCTCTGATTTATTTACTTAAAGACTTCGCCAGCGATTACCATCTTCTGTACTTCGGAAGTACCTTCATAGATTTCAGTAATCTTAGCGTCTCTCATCATACGTTCTACTGGATAATCCTTGGTGTATCCATAACCACCGTGGAACTGTACGCACTTTGTTGTTACATACATAGCAGTTTCTGCAGCATATAACTTAGCCATAGCAGCAGCAGAACTGTACTTTAAGTGCTTGTCTTTCATGTTAGCTGCCTTATAAATCAGAAGTCTTGAAGCTTCGATTCTTGTCTTCATTTCAGCCATTTCGAACTGAAGTGCCTGCATCTTGGAAAGGCTCTTTCCAAACTGCTTTCTAGCCTTCATATATTCAACAGTTACATCAAATGCTCCCTGTGCAATACCAAGTGCCTGGGAAGCGATACCAATACGTCCGCCATCCAGAGTAGCCATTGCAATTTTGAAGCCGTCGCCGATTTCACCAAGTAAGTTTTCCTTTGGAACGATGCAATCTTCAAAAATTAATTCTGTTGTAGAAGATGCACAGATACCCATCTTGTCTTCTGTCTTACCGATAGAGAATCCTTTGAATCCTTTTTCTACGATAAATGCAGAAATACCGCCTCTAGTTCCCTTAGACTTATCAGTCATAGCCATTACGATAAAGGTATCAGCAAATCCACCATTTGTAATGAATACTTTGCTTCCGTTTAATAACCAGTGGTCGCCCATGTCAACCGCTTTTGTCTGCTGTCCAGCAGCGTCAGTACCAGCGTTTGGTTCAGTTAGACCAAATGCACCAAGAGTTTCACCCTTAGCAAGAGGTACTAAATACTTTTGTTTTTGTTCTTCTGTACCATAGTTCCAGATTGGCCATCCGCAAAGAGAAGTGTGAGCGGAGCAAACAACGCCAGTAGAAGCGCACACTCTGGAAAGTTCTTCAACTGTGATTGCATAAGCGATGTGATCACTTCCTGCACCACCGTATTCTTTCGGGAATGGTACTCCCAGCATGCCGTAGTCAGCCATCTTTTTTACTGTTTCTACAGGGAATCTATGCTCTGCATCGATTTCAGCAGCGAGTGGTTCCACTTCATTAACAGCAAACTCTCTTACCATTTTTCTTACAAACTCTTGTTCTTTCGTTAATTGAAAGTTCATGTCTATGCCTCCTTATTATTATTTAACAGGTCCACCTTTTTGCAGGTTTATATGCTGTTCAATCTATTGTTACATAATTAACAGCGTACAATACTAGTAAACTACATTTCTCATCAATTTGCAACTCTTTGTTTTATTTTTATCAATATTTTTATAAAATCTTTTGCTACTTTTGATAAAATGCCGTCGATATTTGCCTAAAACTCCATTTCTTTCCGAAGAAAAGCAAGCACTCTCTTCTCAATACGAGAAACTTGAACCTGTGAAATTCCAAGCCTTGTTGCAATTTGCTGTTGCGTCATATCTTTAAAATAACGTAATATTACAACCTGCCGTTCCTGCTCGGCCAAATGACAAATTATACCTTTTAATTGGATCATATTCACTTGTTTATCTTCCACATCGCGATAATTATCCGAACATTCTTGCTGACAACGGTCCGGATCATCCAGACTTTCTAATTTTGTCATTGCATCCATAGCTTCCATAAGTGAAAGAATTTGTTCCGTGTCCATCTCCATTTTTTCTGCCAACTCGCTTACCTTGGGGTATCGGCCGCTTTTTTGGCAAAA
>JAYFPL010000214.1:0-38220 GCA_034927775.1 Anaerovorax sp.
CGAACAAATCCTTGAAAAGAAGGATTTATTTAAAAGGATACTTATCATTGGTGGTGGTGTTATTGGAGTAGAATTTGCCACAATGTTTAATGGATTAGATTGTGAAGTAGTTATATTAGAAGCAGAAAAACGTATTTTGCCTTTACTGGATCGTGAAATTTCTCAAAAATTATCCATACATTTGAAAAAAAGAGGTGTTCGTATTGAAACTGGTGTTCAAGTGGATGAAATAGTACAGATAGAAAAGGACGCATTGCTTATTCGTGCTTCCAACGGTCTTTCAATTGAGGCAGATGGTGTGCTCGTTTCTGTAGGTCGAAAGCCAAACATAGAAGGTTTGTTTTCAGAGGAATGGAGGCAGTCTGAGGGGATATCTTTACAGCTAGAAAGCGGAAAAATCATTGTAGACGAAAACTATGAAACTAAAGTACCGGGTATCTATGCCGTAGGTGATGTAATTGGGGGAATTCAGCTTGCACATATGGCAACTGCAGAAGGAATTTCTGCGGTGGAGCATATAGCAAATGTGAAGCGTAGTATACAGTTAGAAGTTGTGCCTTCCTGCATCTATAGCAATCCGGAAATTGCAACAGTAGGTATTACTGCAGAGGAAGCCAAAGCGCAAGGAATGTCAGTAAAAAGCGGGAAATATTCTATGATGGCAAATGGAAAATCTCTCATTGAAAATCAACAAATGGGCTTTATTAAGGTGGTGTATCTAGCGGAGACGGGTGTTATAGTCGGTGCGCAGATGATGTGTGAAAGAGCGACGGATCTTATCTCGGAATTGGCAACTGCAGTTGCAAATCAATTAACGGTAGAACAACTTGCTTCTGTTATTCGTCCGCATCCTACTTTTTGTGAAGGCATAGGACTTGCAATTCGATAGCGTTTATTAGCAAAATCAATCAAAATATTTTTATTCTTGACAAAGAAAGACAAATTGAATTATAATAAATTGTTATTAAGATATCTGTTTCAGGGCGAGGTGTGATTCCTCACCGGCGGTAATGAGCCATGCTACGAGTCCGCGAGCCATAAGGCAGAATCGGTTAGATTCCGATACCGACGGTATAGTCCGGATGAAAGAAACACGACTCATTTTTAATGGATGTGTGCGTTTGGCCTTGGAGGTATTTCAAGGCCTATTTTAATTACCTGACAGATTCCTACATTGCAACAGCGATAATGAGAGCAGAAGGAGGAATCATTATGAACGATTCACAACAGATGAAAAATAAGGTGGTAAGCCGATCGGAACGAACGGCTAAACTAGTAAAAATGGCTATGTTGGGTGCAATTTCATTGGTATTGGTTATGATTGTACGTATTCCTTTCCCGCTGGCACCTTTTCTAGTGTATGATCCCGCGGATGTACCTATTTTTATAGGAACATTTGCCTTTGGGCCATTGGCAGGATTAATGATTACGATCATTGCCAGCTTTATTCAGGCATTTCCTCTAGGCGGAGACGGATTAATCGGATTTATCATGCATGTATTTGCAACCGGCAGCTTTGTACTGATTTCAGGTTTTCTGTATCAGAAAAACAAAACAAAAAAAGGTGCAGTTGTCGCATTGCTAAGTGGTGTGATAGTAATGACAATCACCATGCTATTATGGAATCTTCTCATTACACCAATTTATATGGGTGTTCCACGAGAAGCGGTAATAGGTATGATTGTGCCGATTCTTTTGCCTTTTAACCTCTTAAAATCAGGGATTAATGCTATTGTTACGTTTATTACGTACAAGTCCATTGCAAGATTTTTGCATAAATAAGCTTTCTTATTAAACAGGTTCACCAAAAATGAAAAAATGACTGCCGAACAAGAAATAACAGGGTTTTTGTCGGCAGTTTTTTCATGAAATGGAAATGGATTTTTGTGGATTTTCATCGACAAAAAGTGTATAAAAGTGATATGATAAATTGAATATATTAAGAGAATGAGAAAGGGAAAGTATGAAATGAACAAGTCGGTAAAGGGTATGGCCGCTGCCGTTGCAGCATCAACATTGTTTGCATTTAGTTTTTTATTTACAAAGCAAGTAACAGCTACTGTCTCAGCATTCTCCCTTTTAGGATGGCGCTTTTTTCTTGCATTTTTATCAATGAGCATATGCATTGCAGTGGGAATTTTTAAAGTAAATTTCAAAGGAAAAAATTTTAAACCGTTATTTTTAATGGCAGTGTTTCAACCTGTTATTTATTTTACAGCTGAAACATTTGGAATTAGCATGACTACAGCATCGGAAAGCGGGACGATTATTGCTTGTGTACCGATTGCAACCTTGTTGACATCTACATTGTTTTTAAAAAAATCTCCTTCAAAGGTGCAAGTAACTGGAATCTTGATTTCTTTTGTAGGCATTGTATGGATTGTTATGATAAAGGGGGCATCGGCTTCTTTTAATCTGATTGGGTATTTGATTTTGTTTGCCGCGGTTTTGTCTGCCGCTATGTTTACCGTTTATTCCACTAGAGCAGAAGAATTCTCCAGCGTAGAAAAGACTTATATTATGTCATTTTTCGGTGCAGTAACCTTTATTACGGTTGCTTGCATTGAGCAAACATTGAATGGTTCGATTGTTGCTTTTTTGACACTGCCGATTCATAATTTACAATTTTTGCAAGCGATTGTTTATTTAAGTGTTGGTTGTTCCGTACTTGCTTTTATTTTGACAAATGCAGCGATAGAAACCATTGGAGCCAATCGAATGACCTCCTTTGTAGCATTGACTACGGTAATCACTGTCATTGCAGGAGTGGTATTTTTAAAGGAGCCGTTCTCTTATGTACAAGCATTTGCAACTCTTCTTGTTTTGGTAGGAGTTTATATGGCAAACAAAGTTCCAAAGGAATCATTACCTGAGGAAAATCCAGAGGAATACGCTCAGGAATCGGAGCAATATTCCGATAAGGAGGAAATGACTTTATGAAGCAGGCAACAAAATGGGTTATGAAAAATGAAGAAGATACAAAAAAGTTTGGACTAGCCCTTGCTAAACAATTACAATCAGGAAGTATTGTTGCTTTAGTTGGTGATTTAGGAACCGGAAAAACGACTTTAACAAAAGCGATTGCAGAGGGACTTGGCGTAAAAGAAATGATTACAAGTCCGACCTTTAGCATAGTTCACGAGTATCATGATGGAAGATTACCTCTTTATCACTTCGATGTTTATCGCATTGGAGAGATTGAAGAGATGTATGAACTTGGGTATGAAGAGTATTTTTATGGGGAAGGTATTTGCATAGTAGAATGGGCAGACTTGATTTGGGAACTAATGCCTGAAGAAAGTGTAATTATTAAGATTGAGTATGGAGAATCGGAAAACGAGCGAATTTATCATGTTGAAAATTCTAACATAAAAGAGGAACAGATATGAACTTATTAGCCATTGAAACAACAGGTACAAAAGCATCTGTTGCAATGATAAATGAAAACAAACAAATTTGGGAAGAACATTGTGATGAAACGTTAAATCATTTACGCCTTTTGATGCCTATGATTGAACGGCTGCTTAAAAAGAGCAAATTGAAAATAGAAGATATTGACGGGATTGCTGTATCCGAAGGACCAGGTTCTTTTACGGGGATTCGGATTGGCATGTCAACAGCAAAGGCACTTGCACAGGCTTTGAATTTGGACGTTGTATGCGTTCCAACTTTAAAAACCTTTGCATATAGTGTTCCGGAAGAAAAAAGAATATTATGTCCTATTTTTGATGCAAGAAGAAGTCAAATATACGCAGGTGCATATGTTTGGAAGGACAGTGAAACTTGTATTCAGCTGGTTGCTGACGGCGCCTATGCTTTGGATGATTTCTTAGAACAAATTAAATTAGTAATGCAGGAAACAGCAAATATGGAATTGCTGTTTTTTGGAGATGGCATCTTACCTTATAAAAATAAAATTGAAGAATGGACAAACAATCAGAAAGGTATAAACCCCGGTTTGACGGTTTCGTTTGCACCTGAAAATTTATGCTTCCAAAAAGCATCTTCAGTTGCAGCATTGGGGTATGAGCTTTGGAGGAAGGGAAAGGCACAAAATTTATTTCATGTGAAGCCTGTTTATTTACGTCAGGCTGAGGCACAAAGAAAATTAGAAGAGGCAGAGGCAAAAAGGAGGACAGTGCATGAATGAACTTTTGATTCGAAAGGCTGAGGAACGTGACATCAAGGAAATGGCAGAATTGGATCAAATGTGTTTTGCAATGCCGTGGAGCGAAGAGTCATTTTACGATGAAATCGTAAAAAATGAATTAGCATATTATATAGTAGCTGAGATAGAGGAAAAAGTGGTCGGATACGTTGGTTCTTGGATGATTTTAGATGAAGGACATATTACCCATGTGGCTGTACATCCTGGATTTCGAAAAAAAGGAATTGGGCATAAAATGCTTTCGCTTCTTTTTAAGCATTGCGGAGAAAATGGCGTTTTCAGCCATACGTTGGAAGTTCGACCGTCAAATCAAGCCGCACTAACGTTATATGGGCAGTTTGGATTTAAAGAAGCAGGACGACGAAAAGCCTACTATGAGAACAATGGAGAAGATGCATTGATATTATGGAGGCGTGCAGAAGATAGACTGTTGAATGCTCAGTAATAAACTTTAAAAAAGAGAATAGAAAAAAAGGCAGCAAGCTATACTATTTTTAAGTAACAAACTTTTAAAAAATACGTATAGCCGAGGTCATACTTCTCGGCAGAGGAGGAAAAAATGAGATGGAATACCACTTCCGGTGATGATTACTATGCAGATGATTATGATTATTATCCAAATGATCAGGATTTTTATGCAAATTCATCCTATTGCAGTCGATTTACACGACGCGGGGATGTGACAGTATTCAATATGAGTGATTATCAATCGTGTGAAAATTGCAGACATATGACCGCGGACAATCAATGCCTTTTAAAAATGCAGGGTCAATTTATCAGTGGTCGCTAAAGTTTTATAAGGCGAGAGGAAATTTCTTTGACCTGCTAAGAAAGGGAGACAAGAAATGAAAGATGGGAAATGGATAACGATGGGAATTGAAAGCAGCTGTGATGAAACTTCTGTCGCAATTTTACAAGAAGGAAGAACCGTGCTATCAAATGTAATTTCCTCTCAAATAAAAGTGCATCAAGTATTTGGTGGTGTTGTACCGGAGATTGCTTCAAGGCATCATCTAGACAATATTAACGGTGTTTTAAAACAAGCTTTGGAAGAAGCACAGGTTACGCTTAAGGATGTAGATGTTATTGGTGTAACTTACGGACCCGGACTTGTGGGAGCATTGCTGATTGGGTTAGCGACAGCAAAAGCTATTGCATTTGCAATGAAAAAACCTTTAGTTGGAGTGCATCACATTCAAGGGCACATAAGTGCAAATTATATTGAACATGCCAATCTGAAACCTCCGTTTTTAGCACTTGTAGTTTCAGGCGGACATACTCATATTGTAGATGTGAAGGGATATAATGAGTATGAGGTTTTGGGTAGAACCAGAGACGATGCGGCAGGGGAAGCCTTTGATAAGGTAGCGCGCGTATTAGGATTAGGCTATCCGGGAGGTCCTAAAATTGATAAAATTGCAAAAGAGGGTAATCCGGAAGCAGTCGAATTCAAACGTGTTTATTTAGAAAAAGGAAGCTTGGATTTCAGTTTTAGTGGGATAAAAACCGGCGTACTAAATTATTTGAATGCGGAAAAGCAAAGAGGAAAAGAAATCAATCCTGCAGATGTTGCGGCCAGTTTTCAGCAGGCTGTGATGGAAGTCATTGTGAACAAAGCTATTTTAGCAGCTAAGACTCATAATCAGAAGAAAATTGTATTAGCGGGTGGTGTTGCAGCAAACAGCCGGTTGAGAGAAATGCTTTCTTATGAATGCAAGAGAGAGGGAATTGATTTATATGCTCCTTCACCAATCCTTTGTACTGATAATGCGGCTATGATTGCTTGTGCGGCTTATTATAAATATCAAGAAGGACTTGTGAATGACTTAACATTGGATGCATATCCAAATTTACCATTGTAAATTTAAACTGATAAAAAATAATAAAATAAAACAGTAGAGGAACGTATCTGTTTTCGCGAACTCCGCTCAATTAGAAATGTCATCATTATATTGCTATATAAGTGCATTTCTAATTTCGAAGTCGTTACTCAAACAGATACGTTCCTCTTTTTTTTAGTTCTTTATTTCTAATTTTTATAAATTTAAAGCAGTTTCTATTGCGATGAAAAGCCATGGTAAAAAAATTGCTGGGATCATATTTGCGACTTTAATTTGCTGCTTGTCCAAGATAAAATTAAGACCGATGGCGGCAATGATTAAGCTGCCCACTGCGGACATTTCTGTGACAATTTCAGGTGTCATAAGGTCTTTTACCATACCGGAACATAAAGCAATGGCACCTTCGTACAGAAAAACTGGGATTGCAGAAAAGGCAACACCGATTCCAAGAGAGGAACCGAACATGATTGAAAAGACACCGTCTAAAATAGATTTTGCAAACAGCATTTCATGATTGCCTTGCAGACCACTGTTCATACCACCAATAACTGCCATGGAGCCCGTACAGAAAATGACACTGGCAGTAACAAAACCCTTTGAAAAGTTTCCTTCCCCGAAGCCCATTACTAATTCTGCCCATTTGCCGATACGATTCATCTGTTTATCAATATCAATCAATTCGCCAATGGCACTACCGATAACTAAAGATAAAATTAGGAGCATGACTCTTTGATTTTGTAAAGAACCGCTGATTCCTATGTATAATACACTTAAACCAAGAGCTTTGTTGGTAATATCTTCGAAACGTTTTGGCAGACCTTTTAAAACAAAACGGCCAAGTAAGGCACAAATGATAATTGCAATTCCGTTGACGATGGGTCCTATTAATTGTTGTAACATGTTTTGTCATCCTTTTCTTCAAATTTAGATACTTATCATTCTTTTTAAGATTATACACTTTATTACTTTATATTTTTCACTAATTCTTTTCTATTCTTTTTCTTTTTTTATAATATTAGTAAATTCGTTTTATCTTAATCCACGAATTTCAATATCTACACTTGTTATATTAAAAGCAGTCATTTTTTCGACCTCTAACGCAATCTTTTTTTGAAAGAGCCTAGCTGTTTGGAGCATATTGGTTCCGTGTTTTGCGTAAATAAGAACACGAATGCTTAAACCGTCCGGTGTGTTATCAATCGTTGTACGAGTGATGGAAAAAATTTCTGGGATTAAAGTGCTGATATAACCAACTATTTCTGAAATCACTTTATCTGAAATCGAATAATCGCCTAAATAACTGTAAGTAGGGCGTACTACCGTTTTTTCATTAAAAGAGGATCGTTCCATGTTTTTTCCACGAAAGATTCTCATCGGATCCAAAAAATACCCAGAGAACTGTCTTTTTACTTGAAACGTGGGTGCGGGTATTACATGTTTACCAAGCTCTTGACGCTGTTTCCTCGCTGTTTCCCGCTGTGATTGTGTCGTAATGCTTTCAATCGAAATTGTCTCTGAAAGCGGAGGAATTTCCAGACGATTAATAATGCGTAAAATCATACCTTTTGATGTACCCAATATCAAAATACTGGAAGGCTGGATTTCTTTAATTTTTTCTAAAACTTCCAAGCGATGTGCTTCTTTTGTAAAAAGTGCAGTCTTTACGGCGCCAATTTTAGTCGATTGCCTTTTCGCAGAAATGCCTGCTTGAATTCCCGTTCCATAAATAAACAGCCCATCATCAATGACGGCTTCGATGTTTCGCTGGCGGCAAAGTGTCATTGCTTGAAAGCTCTTTCCAGTTCCACTTTTTCCCACTAAACCATAAATTTTCATAATCACCGTACTTTCTTCGTTATATATGCACAAACTTCTACATGAAGCATGGCTCTTTCTGTAAAAATAATCTTAACAGGAATTTATGCTTTCTGACAAAATATTATTGTTAAATCGAAGGCAATCTGCTATAATAACGGTACTTGTTTAAATTACAATAAAGGAGGAATTAGATTATGGCATATGTAATTGGTGAAGCTTGTATCAGCTGTGGAGCTTGTGTAGCAGAATGTCCTGTAGATGCAATTTCTGAAGGTGATGGCAAATATGTGATTAATGCTGAAACTTGCATCGAATGTGGTGCTTGTGCAAACGCATGCCCTGTAGATGCTCCGGCACAGGAATAATCATAAACGATTAAACAAAAATACGTAAATAACCGTTTCGAGTGAAACGGTTATTTTTTTACTCCATATGATTGATGTGGTAAGCGAGAGAATGTAAACTGTCGCTTAAATGTACATTTTCTAACGCAATGTTATCCCCGACATCTAAATCCATTGGTGCAAAGTTCCATATTCCCTTAACTCGACCTAAAACCAATTTGTTTGCAATTTCCTGTGCACTGTCTTTGTTTGTGCATATGATACCGATATCAATTTGATTTTCTTCTAAATAAGCTTCTAACGTATTGGAATCCATGACTTCAATGTCATTAATTCGAAGACCGATTAATCTTGGGTTGATGTCAAACATCCCGCAAACGATGAATCCGGCTTTATAATAGTGGGTGTAATTAGCGAGCGCCTGCCCCAAATTACCGCATCCCACAATAATCATTTTATATTCTTGGTCCAAGCCTAATATGTTTCCGATTTGTGTGTAAAGCCCTTTAATGTTATACCCATAGCCTTGCTGGCCAAATCCGCCGAAATTATTTAAATCTTGTCGAATTTGTGAGGCGGTGTAACCAATTAGTTTACTCAAATCATTAGAAGAAATCCGGTCAATGTCCTTTTTCATTAATTCTTCAAGGTATCTTCGGTATCTTGGAAGGCGCTTAATCACAGCCTTTGAAATTTTTCCATTGTCTTTCATTCTTTTTCTCCATTTCAGCAAACATTTGATTTGCATTGTAAATTTTTTATAAAAAAAGCACAATGCGCAACGATGTGTGCCATTATAGTTTGTATTGTTTTTATAAAAATAAACACAATTTCAAGTTCATTATAGCATTTAAGTACTGGCGATACAATAAAAAAAATGATAAAATATAGTCTTGGCTGAAAGATTCTATGCCAAAAAACGTTTAAAAATGAGGAAGAACAATGATTGTATTATCAGCAAACAATTTAACAAAGCTATATGGTGTGGAACCTGTTTTAACAGGGCTTTCTTTTCATGTCAATAAAGGAGACCGTATTGGAATCGTAGGTGCAAATGGTGCGGGAAAAACGACCTTGCTTAACATATTGGCAAAAGAGTTAAAACACGATGAAGGGGATTTCTTTGTATCTGAAGATACAACGTTTGGATACTTAAAACAAAAAGACCAATTTGAATCAGAAAAAACGGTTTATGAAGAAATGCTGGCTATCTTTGATGAAGTTATTGCAATGGAAAAAGAGCTTGCAAGGCTATCTCAAGAGATTGCAGATCGTTCGGCTGAAGGAGTGGATGTACATCGACTTTTACACAGATATGATGAGATGGCTGAAGTGTTTAAAGATAAAAATGGATATGGGTATAAAAGCGAAATAAAAGGCATATTAAACAGTATGGCCTTCTCAGAAGAGTTTTTTAATAAAGAAATTTCATTATTAAGCGGTGGAGAAAGAACGCGGTTAGCATTGGCTGCATTGCTTTTAAAGAAACCCGATATTCTTCTTTTGGACGAGCCGACAAATCACTTGGATATCGGTACATTAAAATGGTTAGAGCAATATTTAAAAGCATATTCAGGTACCATCATTTTAATTTCCCATGATCGTTATTTTTTAGATCAGACCGTTAATCGAATTTTCGAGATTGAGCATCATAAACTGGTTTCCTACGATGGAAATTATACACTGTATGTGCAAAAAAAACGTTTTCGGGAAGAAGATGCCTTGAAACAATATGAAAGCCAGCAAAAAGAAATTGCACGACAAGAAGAAATAATAAGAAGATTTAAGCAGCATGGCACAGAAAAGCTCGCTAAGCGTGCACAATCACGAGAGAAACATTTAGATAAAATAGACCGATTAGATCGACCCGAAGCAAGACTTGGAAAAATGCGCATTCAGTTTAAAGAAAAATTTTCGAGCGGAAACGATGTTATTTTTGCAAAAGACTTGTCAAAATCCTTTGGATTTGGACAAGAGCGCAGGCAGCTCTTTTCTGGTGTCGAGCTAGACATTAAAAAAGGAAGCCGAGTTTGTTTGGTTGGACCAAACGGCATTGGAAAGACATCTTTATTGAAAATAATTATGGGAGAGCTGCAACCAGACTCGGGGCAGATAAAAGCCGGTCATAATGTTGTATTTGGATATTATGATCAAGAACAAAAAATGCTTAATGGTGCGAATACTGTGCTGGAAGAGCTCCATAATGATTATCATCTGTATGCCGAGACGGAATTAAGATCCTTGTTAGGACGCTTTTTATTTCGCGGAGAGGCGGTATTTAAGCAGGTAGGTATGTTAAGCGGCGGAGAGAAAGCAAGGCTTGCATTGCTTAAATTAATGCTTTCTGGCGCAAATGTATTAGTCATGGATGAACCGACCAATCATTTAGACATCGCATCGAAAGAAGTCTTTGAAGAGGCGCTTTTGGATTTTCCTGGTACTTTACTTTTGGTATCGCATGATCGTTATTTCTTAAATAAAGTACCTACGAATATCTATGAGTTGTCCGAAAACGGAATTACGGCGTATGCAGGAGGATATGATTACTATCTGGAAAAAAAGCAGTCCATCATTTCGGGAAAAAGTTACTTGGATGAATTAGGAAAACAGGCACTTTCTTCGCAAAACAACATACAAGAAATTAGTTTGCAAAGTGATAAGGAAAAAAGACAGGAACAACGACGACTTGCAAAAGAAAAAGAAACGGCAAAGAGGCGCAGAGAAAAACGTTTGGGAGAATTGGAATCCGTGATTGCGTCATTAGAAGAAGAAATTTCTGAATTAGAAGAAGCGATGTGCAAAGAAGAAATTTTTTCCGATTTTGAGGTGAGTAAACAGTATAATGAACGCTGTGAAGAAAAAAAATTACAATTAGAAAAAAATTATGAAGAATGGATGCTTCTAAATGAAGAGAAAGGCGAATAGAAGAGTAGAAAGAAGAAAATTGGTATCTTATTTTTTGTGATAATTTTTAAATAATAGTTGCAGACTAAAGAGTGTATGCTTATAATGGATTTTGACATATGAAACAGAATCCTAAGGTTGGGATACCAAGATTCAAAAAAACAATAGAAGCGTATGCTATTTGGAGGTACATTATATGGTATTTGAAAAAATTAAGGAAATCATAGTAGAGCAGCTTGGAGTGGAAGAAGATGATGTAACGATGAACACCCATCTTATGAAAGACTTAGAAGCAGATTCTCTTGATGCTGTAGAAATCATTATGGGGATTGAGGATGAATTTGAAATTGAAATTCCTGATGAGATGGCTGAAAAATTCGAAAGTGTTGGCGATATCGTAAGATACGTTGAAGATAAAACAAACGAATAATTTTAATTGTATCGGGCATTATTATTTGTATTAAGAGACATTTAGAAGAAAAAAACAAAAATAAAATTAAGGAGCTGTTTTTTTAAAGAAAAATAGCTCTTTTTTTTAAAAAATATTGAGCAATACTATTGACAACAAGGAATCCGTGTATTAAATTAGTGTTAGCACTCGATAACGGTGAGTGCTAACAGGGTAAACAATGAATTAAAATACATAATTCGAAAGGAGAGTTTGTTAAAATGAACATCAAACCTTTAGGCGACAGAGTCGTAATTAAGAAATTAGAGGCCGAAGAAAAAACCAAGAGCGGTATTGTTCTTCCTGGTGCGGCTAAAGAACAGCCACAGATGGCAGAGGTTGTAGCAGTAGGTCCTGGCGGAGTTGTAGAGGGAAAAGAAGTAAAGATGGAAGTCAAAGTTGGCGACCATGTTATTTTTTCTAAGTATGCAGGAACCGAAGTGAAATATGATGGTGTAGAATATACAATCGTTTCACAGCGTGACATTTTAGCAGTTGTAGAATAATAGGGAAGGGGAGTATTTAAAATGGCGAAAGATATTAATTATGGCGAAAATGCTAGAAGAAAATTACAATCTGGTGTAGATCAGCTCGCAAATACAGTGAAAATTACATTAGGACCTAAGGGGAGAAATGTATTAATTGAAAAGAAATTCGGTTCTCCGTTGATTACAAATGATGGTGTTACCATTGCTAGAGAAATCGAGTTGGATGATGCATTTGAAAATATGGGGGCACAGCTTGTTAAGGAAGTTGCTACAAAGACCAATGATGTTGCAGGTGATGGTACCACAACTGCAACCTTGCTTGCACAGAGCATCATTCGTGAAGGCTTTAAAAATGTAGCAGCCGGAGCAAACCCTATGATTTTAAAAAAGGGAATTCAGGGTGCTGTTGATGTTGCAGTAGAAGAAATCAAGAAGATTTCCAAAAAGGTAGAATCCAAGGAATCCATTGCTCAGGTAGCTTCTGTTTCTGCAGCTGATGAAGAAATCGGAAACTTAATTGCAGAGGCTATGGAAAAGGTTGGAAATGAAGGCGTTATCACTGTCGAAGAATCCAAATCCATGGGAACTACTTTAGATGTAGTAGAAGGTATGCAATTTGACAGAGGTTATTTGTCTGCATATATGGTAACTGATACAGATAAAATGGAAGCGGTTGTTTCCAATCCATATATTTTGATTACTGATAAGAAGATTTCTAACATTCAAGAAATTCTTCCGGTTTTAGAACAAATTGTTCAGCAGGGCAGAAAACTGATCATCATAGCAGAAGATGTGGAAGGTGAAGCTCTTGCTACAATTGTTGTAAATAAATTAAGAGGAACCTTCGATTGCGTAGCTGTTAAGGCTCCTGGATTTGGCGACAGAAGAAAAGAAATGTTGAAAGACATTGCTGTTTTAACTGGTGGCCAAGTAATTTCCGAAGAAGTTGGATATGATTTAAAAGAAGCCACTTTAGATATGCTGGGTACTGCAAACACTGTTAAGGTAAATAAAGACACAACTGTAATTGTAGATGGCGGCGGACAGCAGGAAGAAATTGAAGCAAGAGTTCATCAGATTAAAAATCAGATTGAAGAATCTACTTCTGATTTTGATAAAGAAAAGCTCCAGGAAAGACTTGCAAAATTATCTGGTGGCGTAGCAGTAATTCAAGTAGGTGCTGCAACTGAAACAGAATTAAAAGAAAAGAAGCTTCGTATCGAAGATGCTTTAAATGCAACAAGAGCTGCTGTAGAAGAAGGTATTGTTTCCGGAGGCGGTACAGCACTTGTTAATGTAATCCCTGCTGTAGCAGAACATGTTAAAACGCTTTTAGGCGATGAAAAGACTGGTGCTGCAATTATTATGAGAGCTTTAGAAGAACCGGTTCGTCAGATCGCTGAAAATGCAGGTTTAGAAGGATCTGTTATCGTAGCTGAAGTAAAGAATAGAAAATCCGGTACTGGATTCAATGCAGCTACAGAGCAGTATGTGGACATGATTGCAGAAGGTATCGTAGACCCTGCAAAGGTAACACGTTCTGCGTTACAGAATGCTGCTTCCGTTTCTGCAATGCTTTTAACAACAGAAGCTGGAATTGTTGATATTAAAAAAGATGAGCCGGCAATGCCTCCAATGGGCGGCGGAATGCCAGGCATGATGTAATATCAAAGCAGATTATTCTAACTATAAAAATAAAAAAAGCTTCGGTGTATTTTCTTTGCATCGAAGCTTATTTTTTTTAAAAAAAAGATAGCAAAAATGGGAGCGGTTCGGATATAATAGAATGCGTGATTATTATGGGAGGCAAAGTATGGATACAACAACAGCAGTAGCAATGACACCAACACAAGCAGAACGTAGAAAAGCAATTCTATATATGGTTATCTGTGCAACGATGTGGAGCATTGGCGGTATTTTTATTAAAATGATTCCTTGGAATCCGCTTGCAATTGCAGGCATGCGCAGTGCAATTGCGGCAGTAATTGTATATGCATACATAAGAAAGAAAAAAATTAAACTTCAATTTGTGAAATCTGCGTTTTTCAGTGGTCTATTTATGAGCGGCATATTTTTAAGTTTTGTCATTGCCAATAAGTTGACAACAGCTGCAAACGCAATTGTTTTACAGTTTACATCCCCCGTTTTTATTTTAATATTATCCGCAATCTTTTTGCATAAAAAAAGTCGAAGAGGTGATTTAATAACCGTAACCCTTATCGGTATTTCTTTATTCTTTTTTGATCAATTGACACCGGGTGGTATTTTAGGCAATTGTTTTGGGATTTTAGCCGGATTGATGGTGGCTTGCGCTTATTTGGTCGTAGGGGAAGTGGATGAAGAGACGAGAATGACGGGAATTCTTTTCGGGCAGATTTTTACGGCTATTATCGGAGTTCCTGCACTATTTATAACACATGCGGAAATTTCTACTCCGGCTGTAGTCAGTATTTTAGCTTTGGGAATCTTTCAGCTTGGTATCCCATACGTATTGTTTGGCCTTGCAATGAAAAATGGATCGGCATTGGCTTGCAATTTAATCGGTGCAATTGAGCCTCTTTTGAATCCAGTATGGGTATTTCTATTTAACGGAGAAGCACCAGGATTTTATGCTTTAATTGGGGCGTTGATTGTAGTAATTGCCATTACTTCGTGGTGTGTATGGAATGAGAAAGTTAGCAGAAAACAAGAGGAAACGCTTCAAAAAATACCTTGTGATTCTATACCTTGTGATTCTAATTCAGTTGAAAAAACAATTTGAGTGTATCGTTGATACCGATTTCTAATTTAATAGCATATGATAATAAAGGTGTTTTAAAAAATAGATAAAGCATCTTTATTTTTTTATACTTTAACACTAAGGGACTTTATCTTCAAGGCAGTAAGAACTAGACAATCTCGTTTTAATATGACTATAATAAAATAATGGAGATTTTAGATTTATAATGGAAAAAAGAAGAGGTAATAGATGGAACAGATTGCGGTGATTGCCAATAATAAAAAATACGCGAAATATTTGGCGGATAATCTGGAGACTTATTTCCGAAACAAGGTGACGTTTCATTATTATGGGACGCATGAGATTGAGAAGATGGAATGCATTCAAGAAAAATATATAGTATTGTCTGCATTTACAATTTTTCAGCAAGTTAAGAAAAAAACAACGGAAGAAGCAAAACTGATACTTGCAGATTTGACATTAAATCGAAAGTATATTGATCGACTTTACAAATTGCCTAAGGCAACCAAAGCTCTGTTGGTTAACATAGATTACCGGTCTTGCATGGAAGTTATAACTATGATATACAGTGCCGGATTTCAAGACTTGGAGCTTGTTCCCTTTTATGCAGGGTGCCAATATGATAAAAACATTCGAGTTGCCATTACCCCCGATGAAGAACAATTGGTGCCTGATGGAATTACTACGATAATTAACATTGGAGAAAGAGTTGTAGATTTAAGCTGCATATGGGAAATTGCGGACAACTTAAATATTGCAGATCCGTTTTCTACGGAGGAAGCAGAAAATGCCAAAAAAGATATCATATCCTTTAATGTAGGGATGGAACGTTTTCTTGGTGAAAATGAGAGCTTGACAGAACAAATTAATGTACTTTTAAAATTAGTAAGACAAGGTTTTTTGGTCACGGATGTGAAAGGGAAAATCTATTTAAGCAATGACATGGCAAAACAAATGCTAAAAAGCCGTACAGAAATCATTGATGGCTTTAACATTGCCGAAGTGCTTCCGGAATTGAGAAGTACAAATAATCGTTCTTGCAATGAAGAACGCAATGGAGAATTGATTAATGTTAATGGTGTGAATTTAATTGTCTCTGTTACAAAAATTATTTCTCATGATGAAGTTAAGGGAAGCGTTGTTATGCTGGATAGTTTTTTAGAAGTAGAAAACAGACAGCATAAAATTAGAAGTAAAATTACCGGATACGGACACACTGCCAGTTATACCTTTGACGATATTTTAGGGGAGTGCAAAGTTTTAGAGGAAACTAAAAAAATAGCAATGCGTATGGCTAAGTCGGATTCTTCCATGATTTTATATGGGGAAACAGGGACTGGAAAGGAGCTATTTGCGCAATCAGTGCATAATTACTCCAATCGTGCCGGTTATCATTTTGTTGCAGTAAATTGTTCGGCATTGCCTGACAATCTCTTGGAAAGTGAGCTATATGGTTATGAAGACGGCGCTTTTTCGGGGGCAAAAAAAGGTGGGAAAATCGGTTTGTTTGAGCTTGCACATGAAGGGACCTTGTTTTTAGACGAAATTGGAGAACTTCCATTATCTTTGCAAGCAAAGCTTCTACGTGCCATTGAAGAAAAAAAGATATTAAGAATCGGTGGTATGAATCTGATTGATATCAATGTTCGTATTATTGCAGCCACGAATCGGAATCTTTTGGATATGGTAAAACGTAAAGAATTTCGAAGTGACTTGTATTATCGCTTAAATGTACTACCGGTACATATTCCTAGTCTTAAAGATAGAGGAAAAGATATTTTTATGCTATTTGACTCGTTCAAAAAATCTCTGAATGTAGAATTTGAGTTGTCCCCTGGGGCTAAGGAGTGCATGCTTTCACACTCTTGGGAGGGGAACATCAGAGAATTGAAAAATACGGCAGAATATTTAGCGAACTTGGGGAAAGTAGTTATTGAAGAATGTGATTTGCCTTTTGATGATGAATGCAAAGAGAAAGTCCTCTCTGATATTGTTTTGGAAGAGAATCGGCATTTGGTGGAAGAATTTTTGCAGCGTGAAGGTAGAGAGTTAAATAAATACTATTTTATTCTGGAAGAACTAGAACGGTGTTATCAACAGCGTGAACGGATTGGGAGACGCCGATTACTGGAATGTGCAGTTGAAAGGAATGTATTTATTACGGAGCAAGAAATAAAAAATGCACTAATAAGGCTATGTGCTTATGGTTTTGTTGTTTCTGGAAAGGGACGGAAAGGAAGCACAATTACCGAATCGGGGAGATATACATTACAACAATTAAGAACAATGGGATAAAATATAGGGTCAATGGGAGAATAAAAAACCTATTGACCCTATATTTTTATTAAAATCAAATTGAAAGAATGGATTATAATTAATTTCTGATACTTTTCTTATATTTTATTTAATACAAACGGACGCTTTATTTTCAAGGTGAACCGACTCTTATGAAATTAAAATAAAAGACAATTAAGAAAATTATATAATTTTGGCATAATCATTGCTTTAATAAAAGGAAATAGTAATTACTAAAATTTTGACAAAAAGGAGGTTTGTCTATGGATGCGACTCAAGTAGTAGACTATGGAATGTTAGCACTTATACCGCCAATTCTTGCGATCGGGTTGGCTGTTTGGACAAAGAATATTATCGTTTCTTTGTTCATTTCTGTCATCGTTAGTACAACAATTTTAAATGGTTGGAATCCGGTGGTCGGTTTTACTTCAATGATTAAAGATTATATGTTTGTATCGCTTGAGGATTCTATGAACACACAGGCACTTTTTATGATGGTAATCATAGGGGGGTTTGTGGCATTGCTTACACAATCGGGAGGTGCCATGGCATTTACCGATATGGTAACAAGAAAAGTAAATACACGTGCAAAATGCGAATCCGGTATTTGGTTAGGTGGCTTGTTTGTTTGGTTTACAGACAATGGAAATTCATTAATCGTTGGCCCGATTTTTGAATCACTTGCAGAACGTTTAAGGGTTTCTAGAGAAAAATTTTCCTATATTTTAGACTGCACTACGTCTCCGATTTGTGCAATGATTCCAATCATTGGATGGGGCGTATATACAATGAGTTTAATTGAAACGGAACTGGAAGTAGCCGGAATCAATGAATTTACCAGTTGGGATGTTTTTATGCAATCCATTCCGCTTAACTTTTATGCAATCTTAACTTTACTTATGGCAGGAATTATGGCAATGACCCAATGGGATTACGGCCCAATGCTGAAGGCACAAAATCGTGCAATGAAAACAGGTGAAACTTTAAGAGCAGGTGGCACCCCAATGAGAAGTGAAGTGAAGAAAATTGAGCTTCCGGAGGGTGTAACTCCTAAGATTTATACAATGATTGTACCGTTGCTTGTTTTGCTTGTCGTTATGTTCTCTTATCTAACCATGAAAGGACTGTGGTATACAAAGGTCGCTGGAACAGATATTAGAACAGCAATTGCTTCAGGATTCCTTTGTGCAACTTTAGTGTTAATCGGTATTTGTGTAAAAGAGAAGATTTTCACTTTTAAAAAGTGTTTGGACATTATAACCGGTGGAATGAGCAACATGATGTTTATGTGTGTTGTATTAGTACTGGCATGGTCTTTATCAGGCGTAACGAAAGCCATTGGAACGGCTACATATTTAACGGATATTTCTCAAGGACTCTTAAATCCGGCATTGCTTCCTTGTATTGTCTTTGCGATTGGAGCGGTTATGTCTCTTGCAACCGGAACTTCTTGGGGTACTATGGCTATTTTAATGCCGATCGGGTTACCTATGGCAATTACCTTTGGTGTTTCCTTGCCGTTAATCTCAGCTGCAATCATCAGCGGCAGTTTATATGGAGACCATTGTTCTCCGATCTCGGATACTACTATTTTGGCTTCCATTGGATCTGCGTGTGACCATATAGATCATTTTGAAACGCAGATACCTTACGCTACTACCGTTGCCGCAATTTGCGTTGTAATGTTCTTGGTAGCAGGATGGAATCCAACCCCTATGATGACTTTGGTAGCGATTGTCGTATTAATTGCAGTTATCTTTGTATTGCACAAAATCTATGTAAAAAAATATGGCTTCGAAAAAGACATTGTGAAAATGAAAGCTTGATTATTTGTACAGATAAATAGAACTATCTTTGGAGGAAAAAATGGAAAACAAAATTATTAACTTAGATGAATGCCTTGCAGAAAAAAGACCTTTACCGGACATTCAGGCAATTGACGGGGAACGTTGGTTTCCTTTAGATTCGACAATTATAGAAGATATGCCAACTTACTGGGGAGGCGACTGGGGGTGTTCCTCAGAAGTTAATAAGCTTAGAGCCGTATTAATGAGAAGACCGGGTAAAGAATTGGATAATTTCGATTATAAAGAAGTTCGGTTCCGGGCACCTGTTAATGCAGAAAAGTGCAGACAGCAGCATGACTTGCTGGCTGATTATTACAGAAGTCATGGTGTAAAGGTATATTATGTAGAAGAACAAAGAGAGGATCGCCCAAATGCGATTTTTGAAAGAGATAATTTATTTATGACTCCGGAAGGAGCGATCATTACTCGATTGGCTATGCCGCTTCGCAGAGGAGAAGAAAGATATACCGCACAGACGGTTGCAAAGTTAGGAGTGCCGATTGTAAAGACTATCGCGGGAGATGGCATTTTTGAAGGTGCCAATGCAGCTTGGGTTGATCGTCATACCGTAATTCTTTCTCTTTCCAGCCGTGCAAATGCATCCGGTTATCAGCAAATGGCAGATGAACTGCGACGACAAGGTGTAACAGATATCATTACAATGCAGGTTCCTTATGGTCATGCGCACGTTGATGGACTCTTGAATTTTGCAAGCAATGATACCGTCGTTCTTCATGCATGTCAGGTACCTTATATTGTGGTAGAAGCTTTAAAGAAAAAAGGATATCGCATCATTGAAACTCCATCACTAACGGAAACAAAATACTGCTATGCAACGAACTTTGTTGCCATTGAGCCGGGACATGTAGTGATGAGTGTTGGTGCGCCAAGAACAGTTGAATTAATGGAAAAAGCAGGTATTAAAGTAGATGTATTGGATCTTTCTGAATTAAATAAAGGCAGAGGATCTGTACATTGTATGACTGCATTCCTGAAACGCGATGAACAGTAAATATCTAAAACCTTTTCTTATATTTATAGAAGAAAAGTATGAAATCCTTTAATCACTCTAAAAGGAAAGAAGCAGTTTTTATACTGCTTCTTTCCTTTTTATAAGATTATTTATCAGTTGATTATTTAATCTGTCCACCGGCTTGTACAATGCTTTCTTTTGCTAAAACCAAAAGAGGATCGACAAACCGCTCATCAAACGTATAGTAGTCAGTAGCAGCGGATAGCTCTGTACATCCCAAAATGAAGACAGAAGCGCCAAGCACTTCCATTTCTTGTACCGCTTCAAACAAACCTTCTGTCCCAATGGTCAGGTTATTCTTTTTAATTCCTTCATAAATAAAATCCATGACCTTTTGTTGATGCTTTACAGGTTTGACGAGCTTCATTCCTGCTTTTTCAAAATAATGATCGTATATTCCTGATTGTAACGTCCCATCCGTTGCCAAAAGACCTACGGTTTCGAATGTGCCAAATTTTGCTTTGATTGCATTTACTGTCAAATCAAGCATGTTTAAAATGGGAACGCCAGCAATTTTTAATAAGTCATGATAGAAGTAGTGTGCAGTGTTGCAAGGCATAATTAAAAAATCAGCACCTGCAGTTTCAAGTCTTTTTATCGAGTTAGACATTTCAGGAATGGGACTATCATTTCCTGTCAAAATGCATTTGGTACGATCAGGGATCGCTGTGTTGCTGTCAATTATAATGTGTAATTGTTCTTGATCGGATTTTGCTTTTGTATTTATAGTAATTTTCTTATACAAATCAGCCGTTGCCAAAGGGCCCATACCGCCTAAAATACCGATTGTTTTCATTTTTTTGTCCGTCCTTTGCTTTATTTTTGGGAAAAATTATTATTGTATTCCTATTAAATGATTGTATAGGAAAAAAATTAAATGCGCAAGGAGAAACAAAGAGTAACTTTTCCTTGATTGAACCATCGGTATGATGTACAATAATATACTAAAGATTAATGAAATATTGCACAAAATGTTGCTTTTTAGGGAAAAGGGGATTTAGAGGATAACATGAAGAGAAAAAGGAAAAATAAAAGAAATTGGGGTTTATTATTAGTTGCTTTTTTTGTTGTTTTGGCAACGATTTTTTTTACGAAAATAGTGGGGAATTCATTATTAGGGGATAAGGATAAACCCGAAGCGCTTATTTCGTCAGACCAACCCAATCAAGAAATGACAAATGAAGAAAATGACGAAAAAGTAATTCAAAATGAAGAGATGCTGATTCTGGTAAATAAACAGCATGCGGTAGACGCATCCTACATACCGGAGGATTTGGAGCCAATTAAATATTTTGCATCCGACCGGCCTGCACAAAGTCGATTTATGAGGCAGGAGGCCAGTGAACATTTCCATCAGCTTGTCGAAGGTGCAAAGGAAAGTGGATATGAACTGGTTATGACTACGGCATACCGTTCTTACGAGTTCCAGAATACACTTTATACGAATTATGTAAATAAATATGGACAAGCCGAGGCAGACACCTTTAGTGCGAAGCCGGGGCAAAGTGAACACCAAACCGGATTAGCGGTAGATATTTCTACCCCGACCGTTCAGTATCGATTGACCAGTGAGTTGGGTGAAACTGCAGAAGGTCAATGGATGGCAGAGCATGCACATGAATATGGTTTTATTTTACGATATCCAAAGGGGAAAGAAGATATTACGGGATACCAATATGAACCGTGGCATTTACGTTATGTTGGACAACCTGCTGCGGATGAAATATATGAACAAGGCATTACGCTGGAAGAATATTTGGAAGAATAAGGGGTAAACCCTATTTTATATAAAATGTAATACTAATAACTAATAATTAATTAATGATTAAAATAAGAATGGAGGATTCAAATGGCAACCTATTTTAATGAACCATCTCGTACCTTTAATGAATACTTGTTGGTTCCGGGATACTCTTCAGTAGAGTGCAGACCGGAAAATGTAAGCCTTAAAACACCAGTTACTAAATTTAAGAAGGGTGAAACCCCAAAAATAACAATGAATATTCCGTTGGTATCGGCGATTATGCAGTCTGTATCGGATGATAAGATGGCAGTTGCTTTGGCAAAGGAAGGCGGAATTTCTTTTATTTATGCTTCCCAGTCCATAGAGAGCGAAGTGGCTATGGTAAAGAGAGTCAAGAGCTATAAAGCAGGGTTTGTAACAAGTGACTCAAACATTCGTCCGGATCAAACACTTGCGGATATACTGGCTTTGAAAGAAAAAAGCGGACATTCTACAATCGCAGTAACCGATGATGGTACTTCGGCAGGAAAGGTTGTTGGTTTGGTTACAAGC
Organism: Anaerovorax sp.; assembly: GCA_034927775.1. Lineage (GTDB taxonomy): Bacteria > Bacillota > Clostridia > Peptostreptococcales > Anaerovoracaceae > IOR16. The sequence goes on from JAYFPL010000214.1 coordinate 22,223, forward strand.
CGTGACTATCGAATCAGCCGTATGTCTTTGGATGAAAAGGTGTGTAATTTTATGACACCGCTTGAGAATCTGATTTATGCAGAGGAAGGTGTGACCTTATCCGAAGCCAATGATATGCTTTGGGAACATAAGCTAAATGCACTGCCCATTATTGATAAGAACGGAAGACTGACGCATTTCGTATTCCGTAAGGATTATGATTCACATAAAGCAAATCCGAATGAACTTTTGGATACCGATAAGAGCTATGTAGTTGGCGCAGGAATTAACACACGTGACTATGAAGAACGTGTACCTGCATTAGTGGAAGCGGGAGCAGACATTCTTTGTATTGACTCTTCCGAAGGCTTCTCGGAATGGCAGGGAATTACATTAAAATACATCCGTGATAAATATGGAGATTCAGTTAAAGTTGGTGCCGGAAATGTAGTGGATCGAGAAGGCTTCTTATATTTGGCAAAGGCTGGAGCAGATTTTATCAAGATTGGTATCGGCGGTGGTTCTATTTGTATTACACGTGAACAAAAGGGCATTGGTCGAGGACAAGCAACCGCTGTGATTGAGGTTGCAAAAGCCAGAGATGAATATTTTGAACAGACTGGTATTTACATTCCGATTTGTTCAGATGGTGGTATTGTATATGATTATCACATGACATTAGCGTTGGCAATGGGTGCTGACTTTATTATGCTTGGAAGATATTTCTCTCGTTTTGACGAAAGTCCGACAAACAAGTTAAACATCAACGGAAATTATGTAAAAGAGTATTGGGGAGAAGGTTCCAACCGTGCAAGAAACTGGCAGCGTTATGATTTGGGCGGAGATGGAAAGCTATCCTTTGAAGAAGGTGTTGATTCCTATGTTCCTTATGCCGGAAGCCTAAAGGATAATGTAACTCTATCTTTGAATAAGGTTCGTTCCACAATGTGCAACTGTGGTGCATTATCCATACCGGAACTGCAGAAAGATTCCAAATTAACATTGGTATCGGCAACCAGTATTGTAGAGGGCGGCGCGCATGACGTTATTTTAAAGGATAGTTCATCGAACCCTGTAAGATAAGTTGACTTATAGGGGTTAATTAACAAGTCTTAAAATATCGCTATGAAGTGATTCATAGCGATAATACGCATAAATGTAAAGTAATGATAAGTAAGAAAGGAATTTCAATGGAGTACCAAGGAATCTTAGTTGTTGATTTTGGTGGACAGTATAATCAGCTGATAGCCAGAAGAGTCAGAGAAGCGAATGTGTATTGTGAAATTGTACATTACACAAAGCTGATGGAACGCATTGCAAAAGAAACACCAAAGGGACTGATTTTTACCGGTGGACCAAACAGTGTTTATTTGGACAATGCCCCTACTTTACCAAAGGAATTGTTCGAAAAAAACATTCCAATTTTAGGTATTTGCTATGGCGCACAGCTCATGGCACATGTTTTGGACGGTAAGGTTGTAAGCCCTGATAATAAAGAATATGGTCGTGTAAAAATCTACAGCGGAAGCAAAAATAACCCGACAGAGAAGCATGAGAGTCTTCTTTTTGAAGGAATTGAAGCTCAAACGCTTTGCTGGATGAGTCACACGGATTACATTGAACAAGTACCGGAAGGATTTGTGGTTTCTTCTTATACCGATCACTGTCCGACGGCATCAATGGAAAATGCAGATAAGAAGCTGTATGCAGTACAGTTCCATCCGGAAGTACATCACACTCCATTTGGACAGCAGCTTCTCAAAAATTTCTTATATAACGTTTGTAAGTGTGAAAAAAATTGGACAATGTCCAGTTTTGCTAAGCAAAAGATTGAAGAAATCAAAGAGTTTGTGGGGAATAAAAAAGTACTTTGTGCTCTTTCCGGCGGTGTAGATTCTTCCGTTGCGGCCGTATTGGTGCATAAGGCAATCGGCGATAATCTGACTTGTATTTTCGTAGATCACGGTCTTCTTCGTAAAGATGAAGGTGATCAGGTTATGGAAGTTTACGGCAAGCAGTTTAATATGAAAATCAAACGCGTAAATGCGCAGGAACGTTTTCTTTCAAAGTTAAAGGGTGTAAGCGATCCGGAACAGAAGAGAAAAATCATTGGCGCAGAATTTATCAATGTATTTGATGAAGAATCCACAAAGCTTTATGAAGAAGAAGGTGGTATTGATTTCTTGCTTCAAGGGACCATTTATCCAGATGTAGTGGAAAGCGGTGCCGGAGAAGCGGCGGTTATCAAGAGTCATCACAACGTAGGCGGGCTTCCAGAAAACATGAAGCTGGATCTTTTAGAACCACTTCGTCTACTCTTTAAGGATGAAGTGCGTGCCGTTGGTGAAGAACTTGGCATTGCGCATGAATTGGTATGGAGACAGCCATTCCCTGGCCCTGGTCTTGCTATCCGATGCTTAGGAGAAATTACAGATGAGAAGCTTCTGATCATTCGTGAATCCGATGCTATTTTAAGAGATGAAATTGCAAAAGCAGGATTAACCGAATCCATCTGGCAGTACTTCACTGTACTTCCAAACATTCGAAGTGTTGGTGTTATGGGTGATTTCAGAACCTATGATTATACTGTTGGCATTCGTGCAGTAACATCAGTAGACGGTATGACCTCTGATTGGGCTCGTATTCCGTACGATGTGCTTGAAGTAATCAGTAATCGTATCGTAAACGAGGTAAAGGGTGTAAACCGAATTGTGTATGATATTACAAGTAAACCACCATCAACGATTGAGTGGGAGTAAACAAAATAACGCCAGAAACCCGCATGATTACTGGGTTTCTGGCGTTTGATTTTGTGTTTTGAGTACAAATTGAGTACAGATATCATATTGCCGCACGTTAATTGTTATGTATAAATTGATTGAGTGCATTGATTTTATCTTCAATACTTTTCTGCCAATCACTTATCCCACTTTGGCTTAAAGGTTCTCTTTTTGCAATCAGTTCTTTTTCAGTTGATTTTCTTACGGCGGTGTCGCTAATTTCTTCAATTAATTTAAAAGTTAGGGTTATGTCAGGTATCTCAATAGTTTCTTTTGTAAATCCAAAATATTCTGGCTTATTTTTTAATCTGTATAAGTGTGTTGCACAACGTACCATAATCCAAACAGATTCACCTATATATAAACATTTGGATTTTCCACCTTTGGTTATAATAATTTCATAGATACCAGCACCTATTGCTTTAATAAAATCATCACGGAAAAACTCAATATTAGTTTTCATATGTTATATCTTCCTTTAAGTTGCACATTATTTGTTATTGGCTTTTCGCCAGTTGATTGACGGTTCAAATCGACCGCCGTCATCACAGGTGAACGGCCAATTTAGTTTCCATTCAAAGTATTCCGTATCGGATATTTCTTTCTTTTGCCGCTCATTAAAGTGAAATGCCCACTCCCGCATGAAGTCATTGATTTTATTATAGTTAAAGGCAAGTGCAATTGGTGGGAATACACCATCATACTGATAGTCGTTGAACATACCATGTGCAATACGGTTATCTTCTTTGTCATTATATCTTTGTAATTGAAACACATACATAGAGCCTTTCATGGCTTCTTCCAACCAAAAGAAATCCATCATTATTCGCTCTGCTTCGCTCAAGTCAGCACCGTCGTAAAAGTTTATATAATTACATTGTAAAGCCTTAGAGAGTGCAATAGCACTCTCTTTTTTTGGTATTCGTGCACCTGTTTCATACTGTCCAATTCTGACAGTTGCGCTTTTTTCTGTTCCACCTAAAGCAAGACCCAATTCTTTTTGCGTCATTTTTCTATATTCGCGTACACGTTTAATACGTTCATTTATCTGCATTGTCTTTCCATTCCTCCTACACTTGACAACATATGTACATTACAATAAATATACTATAACGAACAGAAAAAAGCAATTACGAATATAAAAAACAGTTGACAGAAGTAAGTATAGCCAATATAATTATGACAAGCAATAACGTATATAAACTATCAAAAAAGAAAGGAGAGGAAATATGAACACAGAAAACAAAATTTACATTACTGCTTCTGAATTGGCTGAATCATTGGGAGTTTCTTTGGGACAGGCTTACAAAATTATCCGCAAGCTGAACGATGAATTGGAAAAAGACGGTTACATCACTGTTGCTGGTAAATGCCCTCGCCGATATTTAGAGAAAAAATGGTACGGCTATGGAGCATAAGATGAAGCAGTAAAGGAGAAATGACGATTGAAAGCAGAAAGAGACCCCAAAACGGGGAAATGGCTTATCCAGTATCGCTATTCCGATTGGCAGGGCAATCGGAAAAAATCTACAAAACGAGGTTTTAATACAAAAAGAGAAGCCGAGGAATGGTTGCGGAACTTCCTTGTCACACAGCAAGCCGATTTTAATATGCTGTTTGAGGATTTCTTGAAGATTTACTATGCCGATATGGAAACACGGTTGCGAGAGCATACCATGAGAACAAAAAAATACATTATTGACTTAAAGGTACTCCCCTACTTCGGAAAGCTGAAGATGAATGAAATCAAAGCTCCCGATATTCGTAAATGGCAAAATGAACTTATGGGACAAGGTTATGCACAAACCTATCTAAAAACCATTAACAATCAAGTAGCCGCACTTTTTAACTATGCGGTGAAGTATTACGACTTGCCTAACAATCCATGCCGAAAAGCAGGGAGCATGGGAAAAAGCAATGCTGATGAAATGAACTTTTGGACACAGGACGAATTTTCAAAGTTTATTGATTCCGTGATAAACAAACACCAGTCCTATATGGCATTCATGATACTGTACTGGACAGGTATGCGGCTTGGCGAGCTTCTTGCCCTTACGGTAGGTGATGTGAATTTTGAAAAACGTACAATCAGCATTACAAAGTCTTATCAGCGTATCAGTAGCAGAGACATTATTACAGAGCCAAAGACGCCCAAAAGCAAGCGAGTAATTACAATCCCCCAGTTTCTTGTAATTGACCTGCAAGACTACATAGGCAGTATGTACAGAGTGCAGAATGGCGACAGGCTTTTCCCTATTACAAAATATTACTTAGAGCATGAAATGAAACGGGGCATTAAAGAAAGCGGCGTAAAGCGTATTCGGCTCCACGATTTACGTCATAGCCACAGCTCCATGCTGATAGAAATGGGATTTTCTCCGTTGGAGATTGCCAATCGTTTGGGGCATGAGAAAATTGAAACAACCTTAAACACCTACTCCCACCTGTACCCCAATAAGCAGGAAAAACTGGCAGACAGGCTTAATACAGAGTATCAGGAGGGGTTGAAATGAGTGGGCTAGATAAAGACAGATTGAGAAATCAAACAGTGTGCTTTCGAACTACCCCCGACGAGCGTCAGCAAATAGAAGCCCGTATTAAGGTAAGCGGTATGGCCAAGGGACAGTATTATATACAGTCTTTACTACATCAGCAAATCAATATTGTAGTAGGAAAGTATCAAAGTGACCGCCTAAGCCTTGAAATTCGCCGTTTAAGGGAACGATTGGACGACATGACCCATATTCCTGTAAATAAGACAAACGAGGTCTTAACGGACTGTAAAGCTCTTTTAGAGCAACTTGCGGAGATTATGGAGAATAATAGGCAGGAAAAAATAACGATTGAAGATTTTGCAACGGAAAAATAAAAGCCCTTGTATCTGCAAATACAAGAGCTTCCTGCCGTGACTAATATTTTCTTTACATAAGTATTTTATCACGGCAGGTCTCCCATTGCAACAAGAATACGGAGGTCTGAAATGGAAAACAAAGTAAAAATCATCAGCATGGATACAGTGGAAGTAGAGGAAATCAAGTGGCTTTGGAAGCCGTATATCCCGTTTGGAAAATTAACTATTATTCAAGGCGACCCCGGAGAGGGGAAGACAACCTTTGCTCTGCACGTTGCCGCTCTGCTTTCACAGGGTAAAAGATTTGATGGGAATGCAGAGCCTTTTGAGCCTGTCAATGTGATTTATCAGACAGCGGAAGATGGACTGTCTGATACGGTGAAGCCCCGTCTTATTTCAGCAGGGGCGGATTGCTCAAAAATCAAAGTCATTGACGATAACGAAAAATCCTTAAGTATGGACGATGAACGTCTTGAAATAGCCATAAAGGAGACAGGCGCAAAGCTGTTAATACTCGACCCTCTTCAAGCCTACTTAGGAGATAGAATTGATATGAACAGGGCAAATGAAGCAAGGGAAATGACAAAGAAATTAGGGGCATTGGCAGAGCGTACAGGGTGTGCTGTTGTGCTAATCGGTCATATGAACAAAGGGAGCGGTTCTAAAGCCGCCTACCGTGGTATTGGTTCAATAGATTTTTATGCAATTGCCCGCAGTGTTTTGTTGGTTGCAAAAGTGCCACAAGATCCCAATATCCGTGCAGTGGCACAGATTAAAAGCAATCTTGCCGCAGAGGGTGATACAGTGGCGTTTCGATTAGATGAAAATGGTTTCACATGGATTGGGGAGTATGATGTTTCTGCTGATGAGCTTCTTGCTGGGTACTCCAATAGTGATAAACATAAAGCCGCAGAAGATTTTTTAAAGAAAATATTGAGCAATGGTCAGACTGTCCCTGCTTCCACCATTTTTGCACAGGCAAAATCAATTGGTGTATCAAAGCGCACCCTAGAGAATGTAAAGCAGGAATTAGCCATTAAGTCTATCAAAGATGGAGCTTCATGGCTCTGGAAGATGGACTAAAAAGAAGAACGTAACACCGCAGTTCTTGGGGGGAACACCGCAGAACATAGCAAGAAATCTCCCCACCCTTTGCGGTGTTACGTTGTACATTTGCTCCCAGCCGTAGGCGATTGATTTTTCCTTTTATTGCTCAAAAAGAAAGCGGTAAAGGCAAAAATAAGGCGGCGGTGCTAACAGAAAATAAGTGCTTCACAAAATTTACAGACTGGCGTTATGGAGGATTGCATTATGGCAGAAGTGATACAAGGCAGATTGGGCTATAATTTAACAAATAAAAGGTATGGACTTTTGGTTTCTGACCTTTGGGAAGATACAGGTTTTCATTGCGGAGAATGTTTAGAAGTGTTTGTTGATGATACTTGGGTACAAACCCGCATGGAGTTTTCATGGGAACGACAAGAATGGTATCTTGTCGGCACTCCATACAGCGGAGATTTGGAATGCATACAGGAGAGAATCAAGACGTAAAAGCTATTGCTTTGTACACAGGGAAAGGCTTGTTTTCGTTACTTAGCAAGCATAGGGAAATGTACAGACATTCTGCCTGTAATTTCCCGCTTGTTAGTGAGGCAACCGCCCCCTAAAACCCCCGCTCTGATTACTTAAACCAGCGACGAATTTTTTAAATAATCCATTAGAATTTTTATCACCGTGATAACCAAAACAGTAAAGGAGAAATGAAAAATGAGCGCACCTTTCAGAAACAGGGACAGACAGTTTACAGTATATCTGCTTGAAGAAGAAATGGCGATTTTAGAAGCCAAAAAAGATGAAGCTGGCATGACAAAATCTGAATATATCCGCAATATGATTATGTTTGGAGCGGCACATGAGCGGACAATATTTTCTAAAGCGGACGCAGAAAAAATAATATACGAAATAAACCGAATAGGAAACAACATAAATCAAGTTGCCTATCGGGCAAACAGCAGTAAAAATATAGACCCGCACGATTTTATCACAATGTATGACAGCTATATGCAACTGCTTTCAGCCTACGATAATTTTGTACGTGAAAACCTTGGTAAATGCCGAGCATAAAAGTAAGATATAAAAGTTCAACTTATATAAAATCAGCCTTGCAAATTTCAAACAAGAAATGCAAGGCTGATTTACTGTTCTTCTATAACGCACCGTTCAACGGCATACTCTAGAAATAATCCGATTAATTCATTGCGACTACGTCCTGTTTGTGCAGACACTTCATCAATTTTTGTAATGGTTTCTTCCTTTATGCGAATAGAAAATGTTTTATAACCATCTTCACCTTTGGCTTTTTTGGGCTTTACTATCAAATTGTCATCTTTCATTTTCTCACCTCTCTTATAACATATTTTATGATTGTTGATAGGTTATTTATATGTTATAATTTATGTTATAAATCATACGGAGGGATTTGAAATGGCAGATTACAAAAAGATGTATCTTCTTCTATGCAAAGCGGCTTCTGATTCGTTGGATATATTATCGGAGGATTCTGATGCAAACTCAATAAATCATGTGAGGTTCTGGCTTAAAGAAGCTATGATTAGGGCGGAATACGTCTATATGTCCACAGCAGAAAGTGATTGTGAGGAGGAGCAAGATGAATAAAGCGGGAACCAAATTATTGAAAGTTATATTGTTTATTGGGGTGTTCTCCTATCTCCAGTACCATGACGTAAATCGGGGAACATTTACGATAAATTCCGTGACTGCTGGCATTATGATGGGTTCTGCGGCTTATTTATTGGCTTCTTTATTCGGTATTGTGTTGTCACTTTCAAGAAACTACTTTATAGCGATAGTGGGAACAGCGGCATTGGCACTATTTTTAGCATTTAAGCTTGATGAAGTTATTGCAAAAACTTCTTGGTTGACAGAGGGGCGTGCCGCTGTCGTTTTAGGCGTGTTTGCAGTGATTTGTCTTATCGGAGATATTTTAGCTGTAAAAAAGTCACTGGTAGCTTCTAAATCATGGCAAGAGCCTCCTGCTACGGAAAAAGAAGACCCTAATATAAGCATGCGCAACAACATGAAAACAAACCCTCAATCTGTTTTGAACCTTTCCAATATGCTTGAAAAACAGTGGGGGCGTAAACCTACCTATGAGGAAGTTATGGACTACATAGACCATCTGGCAATTCCAGAAGATGATTTGAGATAGTGGTTGAGGAAATGACGTCTTTGGAGTATAATATTTATATAACTATTTGAATATAAAATGAGGTGAGAGCAGTGCTTGATAAAGCGATTAAATACGGAAAAGAACACAGAAAGCCGTATACGGGTGCAAAACAGGTTTCCTGTTCTTGCCGAAATAATGGCGGTTGTCCCTTTTGCGAGGGTAATCGAACTTATAAAAATCGAAAAAGGTTGCAAAGTGCCGACGAGAAGAAAATTACAGAATATGGGGTAATGTAGCATGACTAATGAGCAGGCTTGGAACTTTGCTATTGGTATTGTTCAGCTTGATGGTATAAAGCCATCAGATGAGCTATTAGAACTGGTGGAACAGCAAAAACGTGGCGAAATCACTAACGACGATATCCGCAGGGAGCTTAAAAAAAAGTACATATGGAATATAAATCAATGAATAGCTAATTGAATTGCCGCCCGTGGGAGAAAACTTACGGGCGGTCTTTTGCTTATTGCCCAAAACTCTAAACTCAAGAGGAATTTACAATTATCCCATTGAGGTAAGAAGAAAAACATGTTATGATATCCTTAAATTCAGTGGAAACAGAATATGATTCAGTGAATTTTGAATTGTGAAGGTTTACTATTGGAGTGAGAATATGGCTGTAAGTTATAAAAAGCTGTGGAAGCTACTGATTGATAAAGATATGAAGAAGAAAGACCTATGTGCCGCTGCTGGAATCAGTCACGCTTCTATGGCCAAACTTGGTAAAAACGAAAATGTAACAACAGATGTGTTGGTGAAGATTTGTACTGCCTTGCAGTGTGATATAGGCGACATTATGGAGCTAACTCTAGAAAATTCTAAGTAAAAGGAGGCGAGGGCATTGGCAGAAAAAGCAGTTAGAAAAGCTGTACCAGATCAAGCAAAACCTGTTTTGAAATGGGCTGGCGGCAAAACGCAGATGTTAAGTGATCTTTTGCCAAAAGTACCGGCTTCCTATGGTCGGTATATTGAGCCGTTTCTTGGCGGTGGTGCAATGTTTTTTGCATTGCAACCAGAAAATGCAATTATTGCAGATAGTAACCCCGAACTCATTAATATGTATCGACAAATTGCGTCTCATGTCGAAGATGTTATTTATTATCTGAAAACATATGAAAACACATCAGATATGTTCTATTCTGTCCGGGGACAAGATTGGACAACACTCTCTAAAGAGGAAGCAGCTGCACGAACAATCTTTTTAAATAGAACCTGCTTCAATGGTCTGTATCGTGTAAATAAGCAAGGACGATTTAACGTTCCTTATGGGAAATATAAAAATCCGAAAATTTGTGACGAAGATGGTCTGAGGGCTGCTTCCAAGGCGCTTAGAAAAGCAGAAATTCTTTGTGGCGATTATCTTCTGGTGTTAGAGCATTATGCTAATCCCGGTGACTTTGTTTTCCTTGATCCTCCATATCTGCCGATTTCCGAATACTCGGACTTTAAGCGTTATACGAAGGAGCAGTTTTACGAAGAAGATCATGTGGAATTGGCTAAGATGATTATGTGTCTGCACGAGCGTGGGTGCCATGTCGTGTTGACGAACTCTAACCATCCGCTTGTGCATGAACTGTATGCTCCTTTTACTATTGATGTCATTCAAACAAAGCGCCATATTTCTTGTAATGGCAGAACTCGGAAAGGTGAGGATGTTATTATTACAATTCCTCCCAAACAGCACACCTTGATTAAACTTGTACCAGAACCTCTGCCTGCTCAAGTGTCTGCTTACCCACCTACTCGCTTTATGGGTTCTAAAAGTAAACTGCTTTCTGAAATTTGGTCGGTCGCATCACAGTTTGATGTTGATACAGTTGTAGACCTGTTTTCAGGTTCTGGAATTGTAGGTTATATGTTTAAGGCGCAGGGAAAGTCTGTTATTAGCAATGACTACATGGCTATGTCTGCGACATTTACAAAAGCCATGGTCGAAAACAACACAGTTACCCTGCCTTTAGAAGAAGCAAAAGAACTTCTTATGCCACATAAGGAATCTGATCATTTTGTAGCGACCACTTTTCAGGGTCTTTACTATACTGATGAAGAAAATGAATTGATTGACATATTGCGCACAAATATTGCTGCAATTCGAGATCAGTATAAGCATGCCATTGCAATGGCAGCACTTATCCGTGCTTGTACAAAAAAGCGCCCCCGTGGCATTTTTACCTATACAGGACAACGATATGATGATGGTCGTAAGGATTTGAAGAAAACACTTGCACAGCAGTTCCTGGAAGCTGTTAAGGCGGTAAATAAAGCAGTATTTGACAACGGAAAAACGAATCATTCCAAGCATGGTGATGCAATGGATTTGAGAGTTGAACAGGCTGATATGGTCTACATTGACCCGCCATATTATTCACCTCTCTCTGATAATGAGTATGTTCGTAGATACCATTTCGTTGAAGGGCTCGCTCGTGATTGGAAGGGCGTAGAAATTCAGGAACATACGCAGACCAAAAAGTTTAAGTCATATCCGACCCCTTTCTCTACACGGAAAGGTGCAGCAGATGCCTTTGATCGGCTTTTCAAGAAGTTTGCACATAGTATTTTGATTGTCTCCTATTCTTCCAATAGTCTGCCCACACAGGACGAGATGGTAGCCATTATGGCGAAGTATAAGGAGCATGTAGAAGTTATCCCTGTTGATTATAAATACTCTTTTGGCAATCAGAATGACGCAAAAACCCATAGAAATTCCGTACAGGAATACCTCTTTGTTGGGTACTGATTGGAGGCCGCTTAATGAATGAGCAGATAGAAATATGGCTGGTAGGTAATACTGGCTTGCGTAACCCCAATCGAATCCAAGAGGGATTTACCGTATTTGCCGGTTCGCCATTCGTGGGAAATCTTCATGGACGAGACAACGAGATTGGCTTTATGAATCTTTTGAACGAAAAGGGTATTATCCAAAACGAAGATGGCAAAGATGAGTCCGGGAGCCATGCTAGAAAATGGCGGCTGATGTTTTCAAAAAACGGGTTCATTTATCCACACGTCAATAAAAAGGACGGTCAGCAAGAGAAACTCGGAAAATGTGATGACATTACTCCGTTTGGGAGATCATTTTTGAAAGCGGATACATATCCAGCGGTTCAAGAATGCTTCCTTCGGGCAATGAGCGTGGAGCAGTTCTCCTTGTCCGATGGAACTCACTGTTTTTCGCCATTAAGATGGTTGTTGGCAATTATGCTGGAATTGGAAAATAGAACCGGTTCTTCTGAACTCAGCAGAATTGAGTTTGCTTTGTGGGGACATACTACCAATCCCAGCTACCACCTTGAGGAAGTCGTTGACAATATACTTGATCTGAGAAAGAGGAGAGCAGCAGCTTCAACAAAGCGTCCGTTCGACAAGAGAGAAATTGCTAGGAGAGGCGAAAACTACAATAAAAAAGCTGATAATTTCTTGGATTACAGCGACATGAATATGAGGTACCTCCGCATTTCTGGTGTGCTTCAGCGCAAAGGCAGAGGTCTTATCATTGTACCCGCAAAGCATGTGCTTGCTGAAAAACTTGCAAAAAGCACTGCAAGCGCAGTGTCACTTGTGGAACAATATAAGTTGCTTTGTAATGGTGCACCATTGCCTACGGATAATATTGATGTTGCAAAATCTCTGCTTGATGATTTGATCAAGCAGATGAAGGAACGGCATATTGCCTTTGATATTTCTGATCTGCCGTTGACTACTCCGACAGAAATCAATATCGCCAGACAGAGACTCGAAAATATCCTTGCTCAGACCGATGAAATCCAGTATGCGAACGATCAATGCAATCAATGGAAAGAAATCGCTGATTATATGTCGCTCCTTATTAAAGGTGGCGGTAAGCAGGTTTATGATGAAGATAATGCTATTGAGGTTCCTAAAGACGAGACTCCGGCATACCTTGAATGGACTCTTTGGCGAGCAGCATTAGCGATTGACCATATGGTGAATAAACCATATGAGGTTCGTGGATTCAAGCTGGATTCTGATTTCATGCCCGTTTCTGCTGCGGGAGGAGGTAAAGGTGATCTGTACTGTGAGTTTGATGATTTTATGGTTTTAACCGAAGTAACAATGTCAACCTCATCGAGACAGGAAGCCATGGAAGGTGAACCGGTAAGACGCCATGTGTCTGATGCTGTTTTGACGTATGATAAGCCTGTATATGGAATGTTCATCGCAGTTAGAATTGACACCAATACTGCTGAGACTTTTAGACATGGTATTTGGTACGCCAAAGGTGATGTGAAGCAGAGGCTTGATATTATACCGCTGACCTTGGAACAATTTCAAAAGTATTTTGTGGCAATGTTTGAAGCGAATCAGGCAAAGCCAGAAAAGCTTAGAGATTTGATCTTAAAGTGTGAAATAAAAAGAGATATTTTAGATGCTCCTGCGTGGAAGGAGCATATTGATGCTACTGTCACTGAAAAAACTTACGAAATTTCAAGTGGTCTAAAACCACAGGATGACTTCGCTACACCGTTTGTTCCTATGGGTGCCTTTGTTCGACATGTACTTTTTGGCGATGGACAGGTTGTTGCGCTGATCGCAAATTTTCCTGACTGTCAAGCAAAAACGGTTGAATTGCCATACTTGAAGTCGTTGCCGAATGAAGTAAGCATGGACTCCGATGGAAAAACGTTACATCACGAAAGATTTGGAGAAGGAAGAGTTTTTGCATATATTATTGTTTTCAAGGAAGCACTGATGCGGCTTTCCTATCCCACAGCATTTGCAGACGGTTCTCTATCAATAGAAAAATCAACAGCATAAAATACCACGATAATAGAAATGCGTCAAGAAAGTCGTCCGCTTTTATATTCAAGTGTATTGTATTGGCATCACAATATACACAGAGGATATAGGTGTTTCCCCTTTATTGCTTGAGTACATTTTGAGTACAAAAACTTTGGCAAAAGGAAAATTGAGACACCAAAACGTAAATTAACAATCTTAACGCATGAGAAATCAACAAAAAAACCTTAAGGTAAAGTCCCGTGAGAAGAGTGGGAATAAATAAATAGACCCTGTAAGCCTTTAATCTCAAGGAGTCTCGTTCATAGGGATATGATGTGACCCCACGGCAAACAGGGTACGGAAACAGCAACCGCACAGGAAAAACCTGTGCAGTTGCTGTTTTTACATGATTTACATAGGGCAGAAACTACTTTTAAATTAGAAAGTGGACGTGTAAGGCAACTTGCGATACAATTATTGTGTATATTCAAATGCAATACCATTCGGCAAGGAGGCTGTTCATGAAAAATCGAATTCCAAAGTTCATTCATACCTATTTTGACACCGCCCTTGATTTGCGTGTCCGCATTTTTAATGTGCTGGCACTGGCAGGCAGTGTTGTGAGCTTGATCGAAGGACTGGTCAATTTGTTCTCTGGCGCAGGTGTGATGGAAACGCTGTCCGTCCTCGCCACTGCCGTTCTCTCTGCCGGTCTTATGGTTTATGCCCAGCGGACACAGAAATACAAGCCGTGCTATCTTGTCACCATTCTGGTGATTTTCATTGGCTTGTTTGGGTATCTCTTTTTCCAAATGGGTGGCTATCACGGCGGCGTTCCGCTGCTGTTCGTCTTTTCGGTGGTGTTCACCGTGTTTATGCTGGAGGGGCGCATCATGCTTCTTGTGGCGGTATTGGAACTGGCACTATATAGTGCAATGTATGTCTGTGCCTACCGATGCCCGGATAGCATTGTTGAGCTTGCCACGGAACGCGCCTATCTTATCAACCACCTGACGGATTTTTTGATGGTTAGTATAGCTCTGGGTACAACTATGTATGCCCAGGTTCGCCTCTACCGTGCGCAGCAACGGCGGGTGGACGAGCAAAACGCCGTACTGGCACAGGTCAACCAAGCCAAGACACAGTTTTTAGCGAACACCTCCCATGAAATGCGCACCCCGCTGACGGTGATTTCCGTGAATGTTCAAACCGTGATGGGACTTCTGAAACGGATGGACAGCGTAACAGAGGATGCAGAGGCGCAAGACCTTTTACAGGATGCACAGGCAGAGATTATGCGTCTTTCTCGCATGGTGGAGGGGATGCTCTCCCTCAATGCCATTGCTGACAGTACGGAAAAGGACAAAACGGATTTTTCCGCATTACTGAAAAATACAGCAGAAATGATGAGGCTACTCCTTTCCAAGCACGGCAACGGGCTTGAAAAGGAAATCCCCGATGGGTTGATGGTTTACGGTAGCGCCGACCTTCTCTCTCAAGTCATCATCAATCTTCTGCAAAATGCTAACACCCATACCGCAAATGGCATCATTAAACTGGAAGCCGTCCAGCACGGCGGCGAAATTACCGTCATGGTCAGCGACAACGGCTCCGGCATTTCGCCTGCGCTGTTGCCCCGTATATTTGAACGAGGTGTCAGCGAGGGCGGTACCGGCTTTGGTCTGTTTCTCTGCAAGACGGTGGTTGAGTCCCATAGCGGCAGAATACAAATTGAAAGCGAAGAAGGAAGTGGTACAACGGTTATCTTTACGCTACCCTTCTATCAAGGTCAATTCGGAGGTGAGGATGCATGATAGAAAAGAAAAATATGGATAAGCGGATACTGCTTGTAGAGGACAACGAGAAAATTATGCAGGGCAACAAACGGATGTTGGAATGGGAAGGCTACACCGTAGATGTCGCCATGAGCATTGCCGAGGCAAATACGAAGCGAAACAAAAATCGCCCGGATTGCATTGTACTAGACATTATGCTGCCCGATGGCAGCGGTCTTGACTTTATGCGGCAACTTCGGGAAAGCACCGATGCAGGTATTCCCATTTTGTTGCTCACTGGACTGAATGCACAGGCAGATATTCTGCGAGGACTGCAAAGCGGTGGTGATGATTACCTCACCAAGCCCTACGACTTCCCCATTCTATTGGCACGGGTGGAGGCGTTGCTTCGCCGGTCAGAGCGGGTGCCGGAGCGCATCACCAAAGGCCGTCTGACTCTGGATATGTCGGCGGGAATTGCATTCATGGATGGGGTTGACCTTCTGCTGGCAAAAAAGGAATTTACCCTGCTGCTGATTTTTGTGCAACACCCGGAGCGCATGATTGACGGGGAATATCTCTATGAAAAGGTATGGAATCAACCCATGAGCGGTGATGCCAACGCC